>JBCCVL010000039.1:0-37495 GCA_039195375.1 Actinomycetota bacterium | reverse complement strand
CCACGGTCGTCCGGGCCGACGCCTTGGCGGGTGAGGGCCCGAACTGAACTCGATCTGAATCTGGCCATGCGGGCTCCGGAAAGGGGGCTGACGATGCACACCGTCTCTCTTTCCGATCGGCGGGATCGGCGCCACCTTGATCACGACCTCCCGGCCGCATCCGACGGACCCGCCGCCGCACCAACGTGCCCGCTCCGGTCAGCCGACGAGGACCCCGCCGCCGGCCAACCAGGCGACGTACTCGCCGATGGCGTCGCCGGCCGGATTGGGAACGGGGTGGGGGACCACGATCGACGCCTCCGGGACCCGGTTGGCCAGGTCCCGGATCTGCGCCGCGACGTCGATCGCCGTGCCGGCGAACGAGAAGCTGTCGGCCACCTCGTCCGGGAGGAAGTCGACCAGCCCGCCGGCGGTCACGAGGTCGGCGGCGTGGTGGAAATCCGGCCAGAGCCCGTGCCGCTGCTTGAGCTCGTCCGGCGACGGGCCGTTCCACTCGAAGCCCGGCTGGTCGAACAGCGCCGGGGCGTACTCGTAGAAACCGGCGGCCATCGCCCGGGTGATGGCTCGGATCTCGTCGGGGTCCTGGCTGCGACAGGTGTGCACGATCAGGCCGACGGCGATCTCGTCCGGGTCGCGGCCGACGTCGGCCGCGCCGTCCCGGATGGCGGCCAGCGACGCCTCGATGTTGGCCGGGTGGGTCCCGACCCGGACGAACACGCCGTCGGCCGAGCGTCCGGCGGCCCGCAGGGTCCTCGGCCCGCTGGCCGCCACCCAGACCGGTGTCGGCGAGGCGTGACGGAGGCGGGCTGGTCGTGTCGCGCCGACGTCGAGCCCGTCGCCGGCAAGTAACGCCCGGGAGTCGGTCACGGCCTGCTCGAGCTCGGTCACCCGGGCCGGTCGCCGACCGAGCCAGCGGACCGCGGTGTCGCCGACGCCCCAGGTCAGCATCGCCCGCCCCTCCGAGACCGCAGCCAGCGTGGCGATCGAGCCGGCGGCAACGGCCGGGCTCCGCAGCTGCGGCGTCTCGAGCAGCGGCCCGAACCCGATCGTCGACGTCGGCCCGGCGGCCAGCGACATCAGCACGTACGGGTCCCACAGGGCCAGCGGGTTGACCGGCAGGAAGGCGTGGCCGACACCCGCCCGCTCCGCCTCGACCACGCTCGCCACGAACCGCTCCGGGTCGCGGAAGTCCCACCGGTTGATGCCGATCGCCACCTGAGCCATGGAGCCGGACCCTACCGCCGCCCCGATCGGTGGTCGAGCGGAGGGTTCCGCCATCGCATGGTCGACGAGGGGTGGGGCCAGCCCGACATCACCGACACCAGGTGGCGGGATTCCAGCCCGGGAGACCACGTCGTAGCGTCACTAGCATGAGTTTCGCCATGATCCCCGCCAACGAGCCGATGCCCCTGGGTGGGGGCGCGAGCATCGATCCGGCGACCTGGCCGGGCCGACTGGCGGCCGCCGCCCGCCGCCTGCTCGGCCGCACCGTCTACCTGCTCGCCGGCTTCCCGCTCGGGATCGCCTCGTTCGTGGTCGTCGTCGTCGGGCTGTCGGCCGGGCTCGGCACGCTGATCACCTTCCTCGGCCTGCCGATCCTGTTCGTCACGATCCAGGCGGCCCGGATGCTGGCGGCGGGGGAGCGGGGGCTCCTGTCGTCGCTGCTCGGTCGGGACGTGCCGCCGACCGTCTATCTTCGGGCTGCCGCCGACGACACACCGGTCCGGCGTCTCGTGCAGCCGCTCAAGGACCCCCAGTCGCGGCGCGACGTCGTGCACGGGCTGGTGACGTTCCCGGTGAGCGTGCTCGGCTTCGTCGTCGCCGTGGTCTGGTGGACGGTGGCCCTCGGCGGCACGACCTGGTACGCCTGGGGATGGATGCTGCCCCAGGGACCCGACAGCGAGGATCTCCCCGAGCTGCTCGGGCTCGGTGAGAGCTACCTCGTCCGGGCCGGGTTCTACTCGGCGTTCGGCCTGCTGGCGGCGGTGACGCTCCCCCTGGCCATCACCGGCGCGGCCAGCCTCCGCTCGGTGCTGGCCGACGCCCTCCTGGTCGGTCCGACCCGCCACCGGCGCCAGGTCGACACGCTCGTCGAGGGCCGGGCTGCGGCCAGGGCGGCCGAGGACAGTGCCCTCCGCCGGCTCGAGCGAGACATCCACGACGGTCCCCAGCAGCGCCTCGTCCGACTGTCGATGGACCTCGGCCGGGCCAAGCAGAAGGTCGGCGACGACGCCCCGGAGCTGGCCGCCGCCATCGACGAGGCCCGCCAGCAGACCCAGGAGACGCTCGATGAGCTGCGGGCCCTGTCGCGGGGCATCGCGCCGCCGATCCTGGCCGACCGCGGTCTGACCAGTGCCCTCGAGGAGTTGGCGGTCCGCTCGGCCATCCCGACCGGGTGCCGGGTCGAGCTGGTCGACGATCGGTTACCGGCCCACGTGGAGACCGCCGCCTACTTCGTGGTGGCCGAGGCCCTGGCCAACGCGGCCAAGCACAGCGGGGCGACGATGGCAACGGTCGTCGCCCTCCAGGCCGACGGGGTCCTGACCGTCGATGTCACCGACGACGGGGCCGGCGGCGCCCACCCGGCCAAGGGCCACGGGCTGGCTGGCCTGGACCAGCGGGTCCGGGCCGTCGACGGTCGCCTGACGATCACGTCGCCGCCCGGCGGTCCGACGACGGTGGCGGCGGAGGTGCCGTGCGAGTCGTGATCGCCGACGACTCGGTGCTCCTCCGTGAGGGCCTCGAGCTGTTGTTGGCCGACGCCGGCCACGAGGTGGTCGGCTCGGCCGGTGACGGGCCCGGCTTCGTCGAGGCGGTGCTGGCCAACCGACCCGACTGCGCGATCGTCGACGTCCGCATGCCCCCGTCGAACACCGACGAGGGACTGCGGGCTGCGGTCGAGGTCCGTCGCCGATGGCCCGGGGCGAGGATCGTCGTGCTGTCGCAGTACGTCGAGGTGTCGTACGCCGACGACCTGCTCGAGACCGGAACCGAGGGCATCGGCTACCTGCTGAAGGACCGGGTGGCCGACGTCGACGAGTTCCTGCAGCGCCTCGACGACGTGGTCGCCGGTGGCAGCGTGCTCGACCCCCAGGTCGTCGCCCAGCTCCTGAACCGGCAGCGGGCCGACGACCCGGTGGCCGGGTTGACCCAGCGGGAGCGGGAGGTGCTCGGGCTGATGGCCGAGGGGCGGACCAACGCCTCGATCGCGGCGACGCTCGTGATCAGCGAGGGGGCGGTGGAGAAACACACCCAGCGGATCTTCGCCAAGCTGGGCCTGACCCCCGACGCCGGTCGTCATCGTCGGGTCACGGCGGTCCTCGCCTACCTCCGGAGCTGACCCCGCCGGCCCGGACCGCTGCCGCGTGCTGCTCGGGCCCTGCGATGGCCGGACGCCGGGGCCGGGTGTGACCTCGGTAGCGTGGGCGGGTGAGCCCCTCCCCGACCCGCCGACGGTGACGACGGCCGCCTCGACCGGTACGGCGACACCGTCGTCGACCGATCCACCGACGGCTGAACCGCCAGACGGCGGGCCCGTGATCGGCGACGCGTGGGGCCGTCGACCGTTCGACCCGGCCAGACTGTCCTTCTACTACGGCTGGATCATCCTCGTCGTCGCCTCGATCGGTGTCCTGGCGTCGATACCGGGTCAGACCGCCGGGGTCAGCGTGTTCACCGACGACCTGACCGCCACCACCGGCCTCAGCCGGCTGCAGCTCTCGATCGCCTACCTGATCGGGACCGGGGCGAGCGGGTTCGTGCTCCCGCTCGGCGGCCGAGCCATCGACGAGCGGGGACCACGGGTGGTGGCGTTGGTGGCCACGTTCGGGCTGGCAGCGACGGTGGCCGGGCTCAGCCTGGTCGGCCCGATGAGCGACGTCACCGGCCTCGTGGTGATGAGCATCGGTTTCGGGTTCCTGCGGTTCTGCGGGCAGGGACTGCTGACGCTGTCGTCGCGCACGATGCTGGCCCAGTGGTTCGAGCGGCGGCGTGGTCTCGTGACCGCAGCGTCGAATGCGATCATGAGCTTCGCCTTCGCCCTGACCCCGGCGCTGCTGCTCGCCCTGATCGGGATCGACGGGTTCCGCACCGCCTGGCGGATCCTGGCCGTCCTGCTCGTTGTCGTTGTCGGAGTGGTGGTGGCCGTGTTCTATCGGACCAGCCCCGAGAGCAGCGGGCTCGTGATCGACGGCGGTCGAGCGGACGGCCCGCCCGCCGGCCTTGGGGCGCCGTCGTCGACGTCGTCCGTGTCCGGGCTCGGCGCGATCGGGAGCGATGACGACGCCACCCGCGCCCAGGCGCTGCGCGACATCCGGTTCTGGGTGGTCACCCTGCCGGTCGTCGCCCTGGCCTCGACCTCGACGGCGCTGACGTTCCACATCCTCGACCTCGGGGCCGAGCTCGGGTTGAGCCAGGAGCAGATCGTCCGCATCTTCGTGCCGATCGCGTTCGTCAGCGTGCCGGTCACGCTGCTCGGAGGATGGCTCGTCGATCGGGTGTCGCCGGTCATTGTCGGGGCAGCGATGTCGGCGGCCCAGGTCGTGATGTACCTGACCGTGCCCCACCTCGACCGGCCCCTCCTGGCCACCATCGCCGTGATCAGCTGGGGTGCTGCGCAGGGGGGCTACGCCCCGCTGACGTCGGCGGCACTACCCCGGTTGTTCGGGCGCCGGCACCTCGGGGCGATCGCCGGGGTGCAGATGAGTGCGATGGTGATCGGTAGCGCAGTCGGTCCGGCGCTGTTCGCACTGATCGAGACCACCATCGGGTCGTATCGGGCGGCGTTGACGATCTCGACGGTCCTGCCGGTGGCGGCGCTGGTGCTGTTCGTCGTCGCCGCCCGTCGCACCGATGACGATCGCGGTCGCCGGCCGGAGCCGGCGTCTCAGGCCGGGTCGGCCAGGCGGTCGGATCCGAACAGGCCGTCATCCGACTCCAGCTGAGCGAGCCGGCGGCGGGCTCGGGTCAGGTCGGCCCGCCGGCGCCGGACCTGCAGGGCGGCGCCGATGGCGACCGCCCCGCCGGCCGTCGCGATCCCGGCGGCGACGAGTGGCCGTTCCCGGGCGACGGCGATGGCGATGGCACCGATGGTGGCCAACACCGTGATGGCGGTCGCAATGGCCGCGGCCGTCACCCGCTCGTGGAGCAGCAGGATCTGTCGGTTGCGGAGTCGCCAACCGGCGAAGAGCGCCCAGGCCAGTCCACCGACGGCGAGGGCCAGGAGGGCCACCGTCGTGTCGGTCGGGAGGGGATCGGGTTCGGTGGCCACGAGGGTGGTCAGCAGGACCGCCTCGGCGAGGCCGACGCCGCCGAGGGTGGCGATGGCGGCGGCTCTGGCCGGTCGGAGCTCGGCGTCGAGCAGGTGGTTGATGTCGTCGACGGTGAGGGTCATGGCTCGATCTCCGTTTCGGTCGCAGGATCGGTCGTGGTGTCGGTCGTGGTGTCAGTCGCGGCGTCGATTGCGGTGTCGGTTGCGGATCGGGGGTGGGGCGCCGGAGACCGGACGGCCGACGGCACGTCGAGCAGCGGGGCCAACTGACGCCTGGCCCGGTGGAGGCGAGACTTGACCGTCCCTGGCGGGACGCCGACGATGCCGGCGACGTCGTCGACGCTGAAATCGGCCAGGTAGTGGAGGGCCAGCACCTCCCGCAGCTCGAGGTCGAGCCCACCGGCGCCGGCGACCAGGTCGAGCTGGGCGAGCCGGCGGGTCAACGGGTCCGGCCGGGTGGGGTCGGCGACGAGCTCGCCGAGGTCCGGCTCGACCCGGTCGTCGATCGTGGCCCGGCGGCGGTAGCGCCGGCGCAGCCGGTCGGTCGCCGTCCGCCGGGCGATCGTGAACAGCCAGGGCCGGAACCGAACCGGCTGCTCCAGTCGGGCCAGGCTCCGCAACGCTCGGAGCCAGGTCTCCTGGGTGAGGTCGTCACCGACGTCGTCGTCGGCGGCCAGGTTGCGGAGGAAGCGGTTGATCTCGGGGTGCAGCCGCTCGACGAGGGCGCCGAGCGACCGCCGGTCGCCGAGCTGGGCCCGGAGCACCAGCAGCTCCTCGCTCGGTCCGCCGTCGGGTCGACCGGTCGGAACGCGGGTCTCGCCCTGGGCTCGTTCGTCGATCGGCACATCTCCACAGTCGTCCGCCGGCGCCGCCCGGTTCACGCCGAACGGCAAAACCTCGACTGCGGTGTGTCCGATCCGGAGATCGGCGCACACCGCAGTTCGGGGACCCGCACCTGGGAGGTTGGCGCAGAGGTGGTGCGGATCGGTTCTCGGCGGACGGGCGGAGCGACCTCGGCCCACCTGGGTGGGGCCTAGGCCCCTTCCATCACCGCCACCTGGTCGCGGAGCCACGTCGACAGCGACGAGCCGACGCCCCGGACCCCGCTGCCGCCGTCGGCGGCGCCGACGATCGTCTCGACGGCATCGGTCACCGCCGTCACGGTCACGATCTTCTCCGGCCCCTGCCAGCCGGGCGTGCCCTCGGCGATCGTGCCCCGGACGTTGTGGTAGCTCGTGACGATGGCCTCGAACCACTCGTCGACCTTGGTGGCGAACCCGAGCATCTCGTCGGTGTCGATCTCGTAGTCCTGATTCCCGGAGATCCGCAGCGCCTCGGCGTTGGTCGCCGCCCCCCGCTCGACCGGCTGATGGGGCCAGGGTGCGCCACCGAGTTTGGTGACGACCACGTTCATGTTGTTGACGATGACCCGCAGCAGCTCGTCGACGTTGTCGTACGTCGCGGCGACGAACGTGGCCATCGTGCCGTTCATCTCGCCCGCCAGCGCCTCGGCCTGCTCGCCGACGAACGTGGTGGCCTGGAGCTCGCGTTGGACGAAGTTGACCTGGTCGAGGATCAGCGACGCCTCGGTCCTCGCCGAGGCCAGGGCGGCCTCGAGGTCGGTCATCTTGACGGCGTGCAGCACCATCGTGGTTCCTTTCCGGCGCCGCTGTCGGCCGCCCTCGCTCGGTCCCGCTCTCGGTGAGGAGACTGCTTGGGAGAACGTACGACGGGGTCGGGGAACGGGCTACGGGGACCGGTCCCCATCCGCAGCCACCATCCGGGGTCGGTGCCCGACGCACCGCCGAGGCGCAGCTCGGGGTAGCTACTCGATGCCGTGCTCGAGGGCGTAGCGGACCAGCTCCTGCTTGCGGCTGAGGTGGAGCTTGCCAAGGATGTTGCGCACGTGGTTCTCCACCGTCTTCGGCGAGATGTAGAGCTCCTCGCCGATCTCGCGGTAGGTGTGACCGCGGGCCACGTGCTGGAGCACCTCCCGTTCCCGCTCCGACAGCGGTTGGGCCCCGCCGGCCTCCCGACTCAGCCGGCGGAACTCGCCGAGGACCAGGCTGGCCAGTTGCGGGCTGAACACCGGTTCGCCGTGGGCGGCCCGCCAGAGCGCGTCCCGCAGCTCCTCGGGTCTGGTCGACTTCACCAGGTACCCGGAGGCGCCGGCGGCGACGGCGTCGAGCAGGTCCCGTTCGGCCTCGGACACGGTCAGCATCACGATGTTGGCCCGATCACCGCAGGTCCTGGCCACCTTCAGGCCACCGCCACCGGGCATGGCCAGATCGCAGATCACCAGGTCGGGTGACGTCCGCTGGATGACCTCGATGGCCTCGTCGGCGTCGCCGGCCTCGCCGACCACCCGGAAGTTGTCACCGAGGTCGGCCCGGACGCCGGACCGCCAGATCGGGTGGTCGTCGGCCAGGACCACCGTGACGTGGCTCTTCCACGCCCGTCCGCCATCCTGCGGCGCCGGGCCCCCGGGCTCGTCCCGGTCATCGGTGCGGCTCACCACTCCATCCTCGCCGGCTGCCGGTCGCACCAGCAAGCCGGACCAGGCTGCGACCCCGGTGGTCGCTCAGGCCCAGATGCGGATCTCGGTGCCGCGGCCGGGGCGGCCGTCGATCTCGACCCGACCGCCGATCTCGGCGATCCGGCCGCGGATCGAGTGGCCGAGCCCGTGTCCTTCGCGGACCTCGTCCGGGTCGAACCCGGCTCCGTCGTCCTTGACCGACACGAACACCGGTCCCTGCCCGGTCGCTCCGGCGTCGAACCCGTCGTCGCCCGGCTCGGCGTAGACCGTCACCTTCTCGGCCCGGCCGTGTTTGACCGCGTTGGTGAGGGCCTCGCCGACCGCGCCGCAGACGGCGGCGGTGGTCCGCTCCGTCCCATCGCCCAGGTCGGGTGCGGTGACCACGTCGACCCGCAGCCCGTACCGCTCCTCGGCCCGGCGGGCCACCCGTCGCAGGCCGGTGGCCAGGTCGGCGTCGACCAGCGTCGCCCCGAACAGGTACTCCCGGAGCTCGAGCTCCTGGGTCCTGGCCAGCTCGACCAGCTCGTCGTCGTCGCTGCGCCGCTGGACGACGGCGAGGGTCTGCAGCACGCCGTCGTGGAGGGTCCTGGCCACCTCCTCCCTGGCCCGGTAGGTGGCGATCGAGCGGTCGGCGGCGGCCAACTTCACCAGGACGTAGCCGGCGGTCCAGCCGGTCACGACCAGCAGCACCCAGCTGGCCACCCGACGGATCGACAGCAGCTCGCCGGCGTCGGCGAACGGCAGGAAGCCGACGTAGCGGGCCAGTCCGAGGCCGAAGCCGGCGACGATGGCGGCCCGCAGCCCGGCGGCGATGGCGGCGGCCAGGACACCGGCCAGCACCGTCACCGACGGCAGCGTCTGGGCGTGGTCGGGCGAGCCGTAGACCCACACGTCGGCCAGGAGCAGCCCGGCCATGGCGAACAGCTCGACCAGCACCGGCACCGGACGGAGCAACCGGTCCGGGTCCCGCCGGTAGAGCATCGTCAACCACCCGAACAGCACGACGGCACCGGCCAGCAGCGCGAACCCGGCCGTCGGCTGAGCCACCCGCTCGAGCGCGCCGGTGGCTTCGGCGTCGTCGGCGGCGACGTTGCGCCGGAGCACTTCCCAGGTGAAGACGGCGATCGACCAACCGAGCGTCAACCACCGGTAGGCCATGATCCCTCGCTGCAGGCCCTGACGGGTCGGCGGGGAGATGCGGGCCGGCGTCGGGGACAGGTGGAGGTTTGGTCGGCGGCCGGCCTGGTGCGGGGCCCCGTCACGACGGGACCCGGCGGCGGTCATCGACCCGGTTGGCAGAGACGGAGTGGGTCGCCGTGGTAGGCGAGGATCGTTCCGGTGCCGAGGCACAGCGGGTGGCTGCTGCCGAGGCCGCCGGCGACGCCCCCGGCGGTCGCCACACCGCCATCGTCGCCGGTCCCACCGTCGTCCAGACCGGGAAGGCCGCCGTCGAGCGGGCTGGCCAGCAGGTCGAGCAGCCCGGTGCTCGGCGCCTGGAGCCGTTCGACGCCCCACGTCTCGTCGTCCTCGAGCCCGGCCGCCTCGGCCGCCAACTCATACGCCGCGTCCCGGTTGGCGATCCCGTCGATCAGCCCGTTGGCCAGTGCCTGGTGCTCACCGAAGATCAGGGCGCCGAGCCCGTCGACGATCTCCCCGTCGCTGAGACCGCGACCCTCGCTGACATGGGTGACGAAGTCGGCGTAGGCGTTGTCGAGACCCTCCTGGAGGACGGCCCGCTCCTCGTCGGTCATCGGTCGGTACGGGTTCCCGAGGTCCTTGGCTCGGCCAGCGGTGAGGAACTCGACCTCGATCCCGCCCTCGGTGGTGATCCCACCCCCGAGGAGGCCGCCGTCGATGGCGGTCACGCCGTCGTAGCGCTCGAACGGCCCGAAGATGACGCCGATACTCCCGACGAGGGTGCCGTGGTCGGCGTAGATCACGTCGGCCCCGGCCATGGCGTACACGCCGCCCGAGGCGCTGATCCCGCCGACGTAGGCGATAACCGGCTTGCCGGTCGCCTCCTGGTACTCGGCCACACCGTCGGCGATCGCCTGGGAACCGAAGATCGTGCCGCCGGGCGAGTCGAGCTCCAGGATGACCCCGTCGATCGAGTCGTTCTCGGCCAGGTCGGCCAGCTCCTCCTTGATCGTGTACCCGTAGGTCACGTCGAGGGCGCCGAAGAGGCCGCCGCCGCCACCGCCGCCCCGGTCCTCCCCCAGGATGACGCCGGTGATCGGGATCGCGGCCAGGCGGATGTCGGCGCTGCGTTCGCCGGCCACCAGCTCGCGCGGCGTCGAGATCGAGTCCGGGCTGCCACCACCCCCGATGGCGGCGCCGAGGGCGATGAAGAAGATCGGGATGAGGAAGAGGCCGCCGAGCAGCACCACCAGCACGGTGAGGGCCTTGACCAGCGTCTTGCCGATGGCGGCGCCGAAGGTCTCCCGCGGTGCCAGCGACTCGATCGGGATCGGGCCGTTGTACCAGCCACCGCCGCTGGCCGTGGCCGGCCCGGGACCCATCGCCCCCGGTGGGGGCGGGGCCATGACGGGGGTCGATCCCGGGGGCGGCGGGGGTGGGGTCGGGCGAGGTGCTGGTGCAGGCGCCGGCCCCGGTGCGGCTCCGGGTGGTGGCGCACCGGTCCCCGGTACCGACGTCGACGGTGTCGCCGGTGGAACGGATCCCCCGGTCGGCTGCCCGCCCGGTTGGGGCGGCGGTTGGCCGGCGCCGGGCCGGTCATCCGGTGGTTCGATCGGTGGCTCGGTGGTGCTCATCGACAGGTCGCCTTGCTGCTGCGGCTCACCCGGTCGGGCGCAACTCCCTGACCGAGTCGAGTAGGTGTTGGGCCGTGTCGGCCATCGCCTCGGCCGCAGCGTTGGCGCTCACGCCGTCGAGCTGCGCCCTGGCCTCGGCCACGAATCCCTCGGCCACGGCATAGGCCGAGTCGACGCCGGGGCCATCCCGCACGATAGCGATGGCGTCGAGCCGATCGTCGGACTTCAGCCCCCCGTCGAGCAGCTCCTTCAGCTGCGGTCCCTGCTCGGAGGTGGCGAGCGTGTGGATCACCGGAAGCGAGTAGACGCCCTCGAGCATGTCCTTGCCGGCCGGCTTGCCGAGCTGCTCGTCGGTTGCCACGACATCGAGGATGTCGTCGATCACCTGGAAGGCCATGCCGTAGTGGCGCCCGAACTCGGTCAGACGGTCGATGACCGGACGATCGAACCCGCCGACGATGCCGCCGATCCGGGTTGCGGCGGCGAACAGCGACGCGGTCTTGCCGGCGATCGACGGGAAGTACTGCTGCTCGGTGCGCTCCAGGTCGTACAGCGTCTGCAGCTCGGCCACCTGCCCCTTGCAGAGCTCGCCGATCGTGGTCGCCAGCAGACCGGCGACCTCGGTGCCGAGGCTGGCTGCGATCTCGGACGCCTTGGCCAGCAGGAAGTCGCCGGCGAGGATCGCCCGGAGGTTGCCCCAGCGGGCGTTGACGCTCGACACCTGGCGCCGGATCTGGGCCTCGTCCATCACGTCGTCGTGGTAGAGCGAACCGACCTGGACGAGCTCGACGGCAACGCCGCCACGGATCACGTCGTCGCTCACCGGGACTCCGTCCGGCAGGCCGGTCGCCGCTGCTGCGGCGGTCAGGAGCGGCCGCTGTCGCTTGCCCCCGGCCTTGATGAGGTGGGAGGCGATCTCGGTCAGGTAGTCGTCGCCCTCGATCTTGACGGTCTCGAGCAGGAAGCGCTCGACCCGCTCGGCGTCGTGCGGAGCGGTCGGGAGCCTACTGAGCGGAGAGCCGGACACATGGGCGAGGGTAGGCCATCGTGGCCGCTTCGGCTCAACCATGTGTCGGGACGGCTCTCCGGCCCCGATGGGACCGTCATCGGTCGGCTACGAGATCGCGTTGTTCTCGTAGATGTAGATACCGAGCTTCTTCCACCCGAGGGAGAAGATGTCGAGGTCGCCGTCGCCGTCGACGTCGACCATGAGGTTGCCGTCGTGGTGATCGATCGGTCCACCGTGCCACACCTCATGGGCGGTCCAGCTGGTGGCGTCGTCCACGTTCTCGAAGACCTGGATCTGCTTGGGCCAACGGTGCTCGCCGAGGATGATGTCGGGGTCGCCGTCATTGTCGACGTCGGCAACCGACAGGCTGAGTCCGCCCTCGGTGTCGGTGTCGATCGTGTGCTGGGTCCAGGTCTGGGTCGGGTCGGCCGGGTTCTCCAGCCAGATCAGCGGCGTGTTCTGGTTGAGGAAGCCGACGGCTGCGTCGAGGTCGCCGTCACCGTCGAAGTCACCGAGGCGGCTGCGGTCGATGTCGCCGAGGCCGGGGAAGGTGGCGGCCACGAACTGGGTCCACGAGCCGTCCGGGTTGTTGCGGAGCCAGCGGGTTCCCTGGAACAGGTCGAGCCTGCCGTCGCCGTCGATGTCGCCGGCGGTCAGGGCCTCACCCTCGGAGTCGGGGTGGATCGTCTCGATCGTCCACTGGTTGACGGTCGGGTTGGTGTCGGGCACGGTCAGCAGCTGGACGCCCGAGCTGCCGGTCTCGCCCCCGTTCCAGGTCATGGCGATCTGGTAGTCGCTCGTCCCGCCGAAGTCGGCGCCGGCCGAATCGGCCACGAAGGCCTCGTTGTGGGTCGAGGTGCCGTCGTCGACGTTGGTGTGCACGGTGAACGAGCCGGTGCCGTCGTTCTCGGCCCACACCAGCTCGGTGCCGACGTAGGAGCCGGTGGTGCCGAGGATGTCGGGGTCGCCGTCACCATCGGCGTCGAAGACGTGGGCCATGGTGTTGAGCCCGCCGCCGATGGCGGTCCTGACCCAGGTGCCCGAGGCCGTGCCCGGGTTGGCGTACCAGTAGCCGCCGGCGATCAGGTCGGGTCGACCGTCGCCGTCGACGTCGGCCGAGTCGATCAGCGGGGCCCGGCGGGGCTGGTTGCCGTCGAGCAGGTGCCGGGTCCAGCTGTCGAGGCCGAGGATGCCTGGCCCGGAGGCCACGACGACCTGGGCCGTGCCCTGCACCCCGCCGTCGCTGGCGGTGACGGTGAACGCGCCCTCGGAGCCGTCGGAGGTGAAGGTGCCGGTGCCCGACATCGTGCCGCCGCCCGAGACGCCCCAGGTGATCGACGCCGCGATCGGGTCGCCGTTCTGGTCACGGCCCTCGGCGGTGAAGTCGGCGGTGCCGGACGGCTCGATCGTCGTCGACGGCGGCGTGACCACGATCGTGGTCAGCACCAGGTCCTCGACGGTGACCGTGACCGTGTCCTGGGCGTTGAGCTCGGTGTCGTCGGCCGTCAGGGTGAGGGTGTAGCTGCCGTCCTGGGTGAAGGTTGCCGTCGTGGTCGGGTCGGTGTCGTCGGCGAAGGTGACCGGGGCCGGGCCGGACGAGGTCCAGGTCGAGGTGACGGTCTGGCCGGTGGGGAGGCCGTCGTCCGACACGCTGCCCTGCAGCGCCAGCGCGACACCGGTCTGGGTCGAGGCGTCCGGTCCGGCCTCGACGGACGGCGCCTGGTTGGTCGGCGGTCCTGCCGGGATCATGGCCGAGTCGTAGGCGCCGAGGAACAGCGCCTCGCCGTCACCGGTCAGCTTGTTCGGCGAGCTGTAGTTGAACGGCAGGCCGATCCGGGTGGCCGGGGCCGGCTGGCCGTTGGCCATGATCGCACCGGCCTCGTAGATCCAGGCGACCGGGGTGTCGCCGGTCGGCAGGGTGGCCACGATCTGGGCCGCAGCGCTCGGCTGACCGAAGGTCATCGAGGCGTTGCTGGTCAGGATCGTCGGCTCGCCGCTGAGGCCACCGGCGAGTGGATGGCTCGGGTCGGCGATGGTGATCGTCGAGAACGAGCCGGTCTGACCCCGGTCACTCGAGGTGTTGCCGGTCAGGCCGAGGCCCGGGTAGGCGAACGGCTCCCACACGATCAGCGGCACGGCGGTGTCGGTGAAGACGCCGTCGACGTTGCCGGCGATGACGGTCGACGGGATGACGATGAGGTCCTTACCGTCGGCGTCGGCCGTGGTGACGTCGTTGTCGTCGACGACCGTCACGTTGGGGGTCCTGGTCAGCAGCAGGTCGATGATCGCCTGGTCGGGCGCCGGTGGGGCCGACGCCTTGCGGGACACGAACAGCACCTCGTGGTCGACCGGGGGCGGCGGGGCGTCGGACACAGTGATCGTGACGGTGTCCTGGCTCGTCAACTCGGTGTCGTCGGCGGTCAGCGTGAGGGTGTAGGAGCCCTCCTGGGTGAAGGTCGCCGTCGTGGTCGGGTCGGTGTCGTCACTGAACGTCACCGGGGCCGGGCCGCTGGCGGTCCAGAGGACCGTCGTGGTCTCGCCGGCCGGCAGGCCGTCGTCGCCGAACGAACCGCCGAGGGTCAGCGGTGCGTTGGTCGCCGTCGACGCGTCTGCGCCGGCGTCGACCGTCGGGGCCTGGTTGGTCGGCGGGCCGGCCGGCACCAGGGCGGCGTCGTAGGCGGCGAGGAACAGGTTCTCGCCGCTCGTCGTGAGCTTGCCGGGGGCGCCGTAGTTGAACGGCAGGCCGATCCGTGGCGCCGGGGCCGGCAGGCCGTTGGCCATCACGGCACCGGTGTCGTACATCCACACGACCGGGGTGGCGTTGGTCGGCAGGGTGGCCACGATCTGGGCTGCCGGTGCCGGCTGGCCGAACGTCATGGCCGCGTTGCTGGTCAGGATCTGGGGCTCACCGGTCAGGCCGCCGGCCAGCGGGTGGCCGGGATCGGTGATGGTGATCGTCGAGAACGAGCCGGTCTGACCGCGATCGCCCGAGTCGTTGCCGGTCATACCGAGGCCGGGGAAGGCGAACGGCTCCCAGATGATGACCGGGACGGCGGCGGTGGCGAACAGGCCGTCGACGTTGCCGGCGATGACGGTCGACGGGATGACGATGAGGTCCTTGCCGTCGGCGTCACCCTCGGTGACGTCGTTGTCGTCGACCACGGTCACGTTGGGGGTCCTGGTCAGCAGCAGGTCGATGATCGCCTGGTCGGGCCCCGGCGGAGCGGAGGCCTTGCGGGAGACGAACAGGACCTCGGGGTCGACCGGCGGCGGAGGCGTGTCGGACACGGTGATCGTCACGGTGTCCTGGCTGGTCAGCTCGGTGTCGGTGGCCGCCAGCGTCAGGGTGTAGGTGCCGTTCAGCGGGAAGGTGGCCGATGTCGTCGGGTCGGTGTCATCGACGAAGGTCACGGCGGCCGGGCCGCTGGCGGTCCAGGTCGCGGTCGTCGTCTCGCCGACCGGCAGGCCGTCGTCGGAGAACGAGCCGGCCAGCGCCAGCGGCGTATTGGCCGTGGTCGAGGCGTCCGGCCCGGCGTCGACCGTCGGGGGCTGGTTGAGGGCGGGCGCGTTGGTGGCGATCGCCCACACCGGACCGGCGTTGAACAGGTCGACGCCCGATCCGTTCCACTTCGTCGGGGTCGAGAACGACGGGAACGTGCCGATCCGGGCCGCCGGAGCGGCGCTGCCGTCGGCCATGATGTCGTGTTTCTCGTAGGCGAAGATCACCGGGTGCTGGCCGTTCGGCAGCGTGGCGACCACGTCGGCGTCCGCAGTGGGCTCACCCCACGAGAATGCGGTGGCCGAGCTGATGCCGACCGTTCCCGACAGGCCGCCGGCCAAGGGGTGGGTCGGGTCGGTGATGATGACCGACGTGAAGTCGCCGGCCTCGCCCCGATTGCTCGACCCGCCGGCGGTCATGCCGAGCGACTGGTAGAGGAAGATCTCCCACGTGATGATCGGCACCGGGGTGGTGACGAACATCCCGTCGAGCTTGCCCGGGTCGACCGAGGTGCTGATCACGATCAGGTCGCGGACCTCACCGTCGGCCTCGGTCACCACGTCGTCGTCGACGACGGTGACGGCCGACGAGAACGTGAGGAGCTCGTCCATCACCCGCTGGTCGGCCGTCGGCATCGACGCACCGCTCCCGGTGACGAACAGGATCTCGGGTTGCAGCGGGATCGTGACCCGAGCCGTGCCGGTGATGCTGCCAGAGGTCGCGGTCACCGTCGGTGTGGTGCCCGCGGTCTGGGCGGTGAACAGGCCGTTGGCGTCGATCGTGCCGCCGGCGTCGCTCGACCAGGTGACCGAGCCGGGGAACGGCTCGCCGTACTGGTCGAGCGTGGTGGCGGTGAAGGTCTGGGTCTCGCCCGGCAGGAGCCGGGCCGTGGCCGGGCTGACCTCGATCGTCGTCAGCTCGGCCGGCGTGCGGTACGAGACGCCGTCGCCGGTGAACTCGATCGAGCTGACCGACAGCTGGTTGAGCTGGCCGGCGTCGCCGTCGACCACGAAGTAGAGGTCGTTGAGCCCACCAGGATCGGTGATCGATGACGACACGGTGGTCCAGGTGTCGAAGCCACCGGTGTCGGGGACGTTGAGGGTGGCGACGAGCGTGCCCGTCGGCGACCCGGCTCGGACCTCGATCGAGGTCCCGGTCAGGCCGGAGGCCACGCCGAGCTGCACCCCGTCGATCGACGTCAGGTTGCGACCCTCGAGCACGAAGTAGCCGTCGTCGTCGAGCACCCGCAGGGCGTGCAGGTTGTTGAACCTGGTGTCGGTGTTGTCGACCTGCTGGGTGCCGCTGAACTGGTCGGCGAAGACCGCAGCGGTCAGCTTCGGGAAGAGCAGGATCTGCTTGAACGAGTCGAGACCGTTGCCGTCGGTGTAGCGGGCCAGCAGCTGGAAGTAGAGGTCATCGGCGCCGTCGTTGTCGTGGTCGGAGAAGAACTGGATCGGACCCTGGCAGTTGAAGAGCGGGGGCTCGTCGTGGGTGTGGTCGAGGTGGCCGAGCGCGGGTGTGACGAGCACCGAGGAGCAGGGGATCGAGCCGTCGCCCGTCGAGCCGTCCTCGGCGTCGTCGACGCTGACGTCGATGTCGACGAACTCCTGCCAGTCGAACAGGGCGCCCTCGATCGGGAGGGTGAACTGGACGTCGGCGATCGTGTTGCCGGCGTAGATCGTGGTGTTGGCGAACGACACGTTGCCGTCCGGGTCCGTGACCCGGAGCTGGGCGTTGTAGGTGCCCTCGCTGGTGTAGGTGTAGCTGGCGTCCGGGGTGGTGGCGTCGATCGTGCCGTCGGTGGTGAAGTCCCAGGCGAAGGTCACCGCCCCACCGTCCGGGTCGTAGCTGCCGGCGCTGGAGAAGTTGACCTGCAGGGGCAGCTGACCGCTGCGGACGTCGCTCGACATCTCGGCGACCGGCGACTGGCCGCCACCGGAGCCGGTGTAGTCGTAGCGGGCCAGCACACCGTTGCCGACGTCGGCCGCACAGCAGCCGGTCCCGTACTCGAGGACGTACAGCTGGTGATCGGGGCCGATCTCCATGTCGATGTAACCCATCCCGAGCTGATCGAGTGCGGTCCACGGCTGGTTGGAGATGATGGCGCCGGTTGCGGTGTCGAACTCGACGACCCAGATGAGGCTCCGGTTGAAGTCCCAGTAGAAGAAGCGGCCGTCGAGGTCGACCGGCAGCTTGGACGGGTTACTGACCGTCTCGTCGTAGTGGTACACGGGTCCGGCCATGTAGGCCTCACCCTCGAAGCTGAGCCACGAGCCGATGGCCGGCGGGAGCTCGCGGGGCCCGGTGTTCCAGCGGGAGTCGTTGGTCGGCAGGAGCGGGTCGAAGAAGTAGTCGAGATAGGTGTTGCGGTACGGCAGGTTGTCGCCGATGAAGTGGGGCCAGCCCCAGTTGCCCGGCCCCATCGTCAGGTTGATCTCGTCGAGACCGGCCGGGCCGTTCTGGCCCGGGAAGTTGGCGTCGGGACCGACGTCACCCCAGAACACCCATCCCGTCTCCGGATCGATCTCGAACTTGAACGGGTTGCGGGCCCCCATCACGTAGACCTCGGGCGCACCGAGGGCCGGGTTGGTGAAGAGGTTGCCAGACGGGATCGTGTAGGTGCCGTCGTCCTCGGGGTGGATCCGCAGGATCTTGCCCCGCAGGTCCATCGTGTTGGCGGCCGACTTCTCGGCGCTCTTGTCCGACTTGTTCTCGTTGAGCGCGGCGTAGGGGCTGTGGAACGTGTTGTCGCCGGTCCCGACGTAGAGGTTGCCCTGCGCGTCGAACTCGAGGTTGCCGCCCTCGTGGTGGCGCTCGCCCCGGCTGGCCGGGATCTCCAGCATCGAGATCTCGGAGGTCAGGTCGATCGTGTTGCCGACCATCGTGAAGCGCGACAGGCGGTGGATGTCGGGGGCGCCGGCCTCGCCGGGGGAGTAGTAGAGGTAGATGTGGTTGTTGGTGGCGAAGTCGGGGTCCGGCTCGACGCCGAGCAGGCCGGCCTCGTAGCTGATGTGGACCGGGATCGAGGCGGCCTCGACGGTCGACTGGGTGGCGGGGTCGAAGAGGGTGACGATGCCGTAGCGGTTCAGGATCAGGATCCGGCCGTCCGGGAGGAACTCGAAGTCGAGGGCGTTGGCCAGGTCGGTGACGATCGGGACCCGTTGGAACTGGTCGAGCACCTCGGTGTCGACCGGGGCCAGCGCATCGTTCTCGATGGTCGAGCCGGCGGGAACCAGAGCGGCGACGGCGAGCGCGCCCGCCGCACAGGCGGCCAGCAACGTGGCCGTGACGACCAACAGTCGCGAGCTGCGGGAAACCGCCGGGACCGCCTCCCGGGTCGCGTCTCGGAACACCTGTAACCCTCCTTGGTCCGCCCCCGCAGCCTCAACCGCAGGTCACCGCCGCCCCAAGCTTGCCAATCGATGCCGATCAGGCCAACACCATCGCCGTGGGCAAAGCCCCCTGTCGGGGCAGCGGGCCGATCGGCCCCCGGGCGGCCCTCAGCCGCTCAGCGAGCCTTGTTCTCGTCGTGCGAGTGACAGCACGTCGAGGAAGGCCCTCGGCCGGGCGACGAGGGCCCAGCCGCCGTACACGACGGCCCCGGTGCCGAGCCCGATGGCGAGTTGCATCAGCGGATCGACGCCGGTCGAGTCGGCCCACCGCCGAACCGCCTCGATCGCCGCCGCCATGACCAGCGTGGCCCCGACGGTTGGGGCGATGGCCCTGGCCAGGTCACGGACCTGGAGCCCGACGAGACGGAACGGGATCTTGAAGCTCGGATAGGTCAGGCCGGCGATGGCGGCCAGGTACCCCCAGGCCACGCCCTCGACCCCCCAGAACGAGCCGGCGAAGTAGCAGGCCATCGTGACCGCGGCGCTGAACACGCCCCACCGGAGCCACAGGTCGGTCCGGCCGGCCACCGCGAACAGCGAGCCGGTGGTCACCGTGAGGGCCTGCAGGGTGGCGACGATGGCGATGATCGACACGATGGGGATGGCCGGGATCCACTGGTCGCCGAGTAGGCCCCGCACCAGCGGGTCGGCCAGCACCGAGATCGACACCGTGGTCGGCATCACCACGAAGAACAGCGCGGACAGGCTGCGGATGTAGACCCGGCCGAGAGCCGGGTGGTCGTCCTGCAGCTTCGACAGCATCGGCAGGACCACCTCCTTGAACGGTCGGATGCCACTCTGGACCGGGTAGCGCATCAACCGGTTGGACATGCCGTAGTAGCCGAGGGCCTCGGCCCCGATGAGGCGACCGACGATGAGGCGGTCACCGGAATTCACGAAGTAGCCGAAGAAGTTGTAGGCGCTGATGTTGGCGCTGAAGTTCGAGATCAGCATCAGGTCGGCCCGCTTGAAGTGGAGGCCGGGCCGCCAGCCGGAGGCCTGCCAGATCATGGCAACGCCGAGCACGCTGCCGGCGAGGGTGCCGACGATCAGGGCCCACACCTCCCAACCGGCGGCGGCCAGGGCGATCGAGATGGCCGACGTGGCGGCCACGTTGGTGTAGACCGACACCGCCAGCGGCCGGAACCGACCCTGGCGGCGCAACATCGACTGCTGGACGTAGGAGAAGGAGTTGATCAGCGCCGTGAACCCGAGCGCCCGCACGTAGGGGGTGGCGTCGGCCTCGCCGAGGGCCCGGGCGATCAGCGGTCCGAGCACGACGAAGAGCGTCGTCGTGGTCGTGCCGAGGCTGACGTTGAACCAGAAGACGCTGCTGGCCAGCTTCTGGGTCAGCTCCTTCTCGCGGACGATGGCGGCGCTGGTGCCGGTGTCGCCGAGGACCCGCTCGAAGAAGCCGGTGACCACGGTGACGAGGGCGACGATACCGAAGATCTCGGGCGTGAGCAGCCGGGCCAGGGCGATCGTGGCCATGATCCTGGTGACCTGGCTGGCCAGGTTGGCGACGCCCATCGCCCTGGCGCCCCGGCGGGCCATCCGGCCGGTTGTGGCCTTGGCCGCCTTGGCGTCGTGGCGGTCGATGACCGCATCGAGCGGGAGCGAGCCACCTCGGCGCTCCGCCGGCCGGGTGGCCGTCGAGCCGCGGCCTGGCCCCTCGTCGTCTCGGCCGCCGCCGATCGGGGTCCCGCCGTGGTCGGTCATGGACCTCGGCGCAGCGCCCGTTTGATCGTTCGCCGGATCGAGCCACGGCTCCGCTTCCAGGCGGTGCGGACGCGGGTCGACGATTCGAGGGTGAAGATCGCCTGGGAGGCGGCACACCGAAGGCGCAGGCCGAGCGGTACCGGTTCACCCAGCAGTTTGGCCACCTCCCGCCGGTAGATCGAGCCACGCAGGCCGGGCCCGTGGAAGAGGTAGGCGAAGTGCATGACCGCCGGCTCGACCCAGAGGTTCTTCGTCTTGAACCGGCCGACGCCGTTGGCCACGTCGATCGAGATGCGGCTCTGCAGGGGCTCGGGGGCCCGCATGATCCGTCCGTCGTCGTAGATCGGCACCAGCCCGAGGTGGCCGAGGGCCGCGGACATCGGGATCTCGTCGTGTGGCGCTCCCCGGTACATCGGGAGGCCGGCCAGCTTGTCCTCGGCCACGTAGCGCCTGGCGGTCTCGAACACCGCGGTGCCCTCGGGCCCATGGAACGAGATGACGCCGGCGTTGAACCGGCCGATGTAGGGGACCTCGAAGCGCCGCATCAGCTCGGTCACCTCGGCCCAGTAGAACCCGTCGATCACCGGGAAGCCGACGACTCCGAACGGCACGACGCCGAGCAACCCGAACACCGGCTCGAGGCTGCGGACGACGAGGCAGTCGGCGTCGATGAAGACCGTGTGGCCGAACGGGCTGTACCGGTCGAGCGAGAGCTTCTGCTGCACGCCCGTGCCGTAGGCCGGGTCCATGGCGATCAGTTTGTCGAAGTTGGCCTGCAGGTCGGGATGGTCGAGGTCGTCGGTGACGACCGCGAGCGGCAACTCGGGGTCGTGCAGCCGGATCGAGCGGGCCAGCGCCGTGGCCATCCGCTTGTACTTCTCGGGACCGAAACCGAGGGTGATCACCCCCCGATCGGTCCCGTCCATCCACCAGCCGCCGGCCGGTCCTGAGGCGTCTGATGCCATGTCAGCGCAGCGTAGCGATGGGTCGAGACTCCACCAATGGGACAAAATCGGGTGCTCGACCGGTCCGGGGGACCCCTGCCCGGGGTCGTCGGGCCCGTTTGCCGGGTCGGGCTAGGTGATCGTGCCCTTGGCGTTGTCGGCGGCCTCGGCACCGGACGACTCGACGATCCGGAGTCGGACCTCCTCATCCGGCTCCGACACCCCGTCCGACACCGTCGGCACGCCGAGCCAGGCCCGACGCTCGCCGGCAGGGATGATCAGCGTCTCCCGCCTCGCCTGGTAGTCGAGCCCGGCCTCGGCGGTGATGTCGGCCGTCTCGACGACGACGGTCACGTCGTGGTCGGCCACCCGATCGAGCACGACCTTGAACACCAACGGCGTGCCCTCGGCCGCGCTGGTCGGCCGAACCGAAACCGTCGGCAGCCCGGTCGGCGCCGGGGCCGTCGTCGGCGGCGGGGTTGTCGGGGTCGTTGTCGGCGCCGGGGCCGTTGTCGGCGTCGTCGTTGTCGGGGCCTGACTCGACGGAGGTGCGGTCGTCGGCGGCGGGGCCGTGGTGGTCGTGCTCACGACGACCGGGGCCGAGCCCTTCTGGCCGACCTCGACGGTGACGTAGCCCCGGGTGGTCCGCCCGTTGTTGCGGGCCGTCGCCGCCAGGACGTAGGTGCCGGTGGCGTGGAACCGGAGCGTCGGGTCGGTCACCCGCTTGTCGGCCCATGACACCGATCCCGGGCCCCGGTGCTTCCACCAGACGATCTCCGGGGCATCGGTCTCGGCCGAGAGCGTCATCCACGTGCCCTGCTCGGCGACCGCAGAGTCGGGGAGCTCCAGCGTCGGGTCGACGTTGCTGACCGGCGGGGGGTTCGGACCGTTGGGGTCGGGGGTCGGGTCGCCGGGGTCACCGTCGGCGCAGGTCCCGCCCCAGGCGGCCGGGCAGCCAGCCCAGTCGTCCGGCGCCTCGAGCGCTTCGCCGTCGGCGACGACGATCAGCTCGGCCTCGAACGAGATCGGCGTGTGGTCGCCGAGGTCGTCACCCGGGTAGCAGACCGAGCCGCAGCTCGCCGACGACAGCAGGCGGCCGGTCGCCGGGTCCTTGGCCAGGATGCGGACGAACTCGATCGGGCGGTCCCACGACCAGCGGTCGGCGGTCCACCAACGACCGGGTGACTTCAGCTCCAGGTAGTGCAGGCCCTCGTTCTCGAACACGCCGAAGCCGAGGCACTTCTCCTGCGTGTAGCGGTCCCGCCACATGCACGAGATCAACTGGACCGGCTTGTCGCTCGGCTTGTCGGTGATGTGGAGCCGTACGTAGGTGGTGCCGTCGACGAAGTCGGTCGGGCTCCGCCAGTCGGCCGGTGCGGCGAAATCGGTGGTGGCGTATTCGTCGGCCCGGTGGACCAGGGCCTGGTCGTACAGGCTGAACTGGGTCGGGCTGGTCGTGACCGTCGGTGGTTCGGGTTCGGGGTCGGGGCCGGGCGACACCGGCGGTTCGGGATCCGGTTGCGGGTCGGGCTCGGGATCGGGCACCGGGTCGGACGGCGGCTCCGGCTGCGGATCCGGGGTCGGGTCGACGACAACGACGGGGGGTTCGGGGTCGGGGGTCGGATCCGGTTCCGGTTCGGGCGGAGGCGGCGGGTTCCCCGGGTTCGATCCGTTGCCGATGAGCACAGACGGGCTCTCGGCCGATGCCGCACCCCCACCGCCGAACAGGCGCAGGTAGGTCTCCTTCGACCGGGGATAGGCGTCGAGGTTGTAGAGGTCCTTCGTGACGTTGAAGTAGCTGTGGTAGAGCAGCGACCCCGGCCCCGAGGCGGGGAGCGACGAGAACCAGCCGTGCATGGCCTCGATGAAGGCCGGCTCGTCGACCCCGCCGTTGCCCCACTCGGCGTATGACACCGGCTTGCCCCGCTCGGCCGCGAACTGCTGATGGGCCTCCAGGACCCGCTGGTACCGGCGATTCCAGTAGTCGTCGGTCAGGGCCTTGTCGCCCTTCCATGGCTCGTAGTAGACGTCGAGGCCGACGATGTCGACGTAGGCGTCGCCCGGGTAGGCCGGTGGGCCGTACTCGATGAAGGTGTTGCGGGCGGCGTTCCACTCGAAGGTGAAGTTCGGGGAGACCGACCGGAGCACCTCGTGCACGTGGCGGTAGGCGGCGATGTAGGCATCGGCGTTGCCCTGGGCCGACCAGGGGTACCAGCCGCCGGTGAACTCGTGACCGAGGCGGATGACGGCGTCGCCGTAGCCGCCCTCGACCAGCGCCTCGGCGACCTGGCGGAAGTCGTCGTCCCAGCTGCCGCTTGCGGTGGTCAGGAGCCGGCTGCGGATGTCGTCCCGGCCGGCCTCGGTGCGTGCGGTCTGCTTGCCGAAGGCCAGGGGAACGGTCATGACCAGGTTCATCCGGTCGGCCACCGTCGGCAGCACGGCCCGGCTGTTGCGCAGCTGGCCGTACACCGAGCCCTTCATGTCGGCCGGCGACTGGCGGCCGGCCATGGCCACGTACCAGTTCAGCTGGGCGTCGAGCTCGCGCTCGGCCTTGGCCATGCGGTCGGCGTCGAGGAAGCTGCCGCTCGGCCGCTGGCCGAGGGTGGCCGGGTTCAGCGTGGCGGCGTCAGCCGGCTTGGGGGCGCTGATCGACCCGAGCAGTGCGGCGACGAGCGCCAGAGCGAGCAGGGTGGATGAGCGCCTACGCCACTGCGAGGCCCGTGAATGCCACACCGAGTTCTCCTCACCGGTGCCACTCCGCCGCTCGACACCAGATTGTTCAGGCCCGCTGCGATCCCTCTGGGGATCCCTGGAAGCGAGGCCGAGCCAGTTCATCTGTAACCAGATCGACAGCTTCCATGAGGGACTTTACCTGTTCGGCCCATCGAAGGGTCGGTTCACATGAGGAAAAAGCCCTATCAGCGACGGCCTCGAGGTCATCTGCATCGTCGATGACCTCGACCAGGCGTTCGCCGAGCGCAACCTCGGAACGGGCCTCGAACATCGAGACGCCGTCGACCAGCGGGAGGCCGGTCACGCTGCCGGTGGTGGCCCCGATCGGGACCCGGAGGGCGACGTAGTCGAGCGACTTCAGCTTGAAGCCGCCGCCGAGCGGCTCGGCCACAACGCCGATCCGGCAGGTCCCGAGGAAGTCCGGGATCGAGTCGACCCAGCCAGCGCAGCGAACGCTCGACGACATGGCCTCCAGCTCCTGGCGGAACGGATCGGGCACGGTGCCGGCCACGACCAGCTCGACCCCTGCCCGCTCGAGCGCCGGGCCCGCGCCCCGGACGAAACGGAGGAGGTTCTCCTGTTTGACGTGCCAGGCGAAGCTGCCGAGGATCCCGATCCGCCTGGGGCGGTCGGCCATGGGGGGAACGGTGTCGGGGAACTCGCCGGACCAGCCGGGGGTGGCGACGACGTGGCGGGTCAGCGGCGCTCGTGCGTCGCCGTCGGCGGTCAGCGAGGCCAGGTCGGCCCGGAACCGCTCCTGGTCCGCCTCGGTGATCGACGTCACCACGTCGGCCCTGGCCAGCGCCCGCCGCTCCAGCCGGCCGGCCTTGATCGCGTCGAGGCGGAGGGCGAGGCCCCGTGGGCTCGTGATGGGGAGCTCGCCGGCCACCTCCCGTCGCATCGACCCCTCGTGATTGTGGGTGACGAACACGACGGGGGTGCGGCCGTCGACCGGGTCGCCGTCGTCCGGGTCGGGGAGGAGGTCGATCAGCCAGGCCACCTGTAGATGGTCGATGACGATGGCGTCCCAGCCGCCCCGCTCGATCAGTTTCTCGACCGCTCGTCGCATCGCCGGCGTCGCACTGGCGTAGCTCAGGTTCGGGAGCGGGGAGACGAGGCTCGCCGCGCCGCCCCGGAGCGAGCCGTCGACGGCGTGCAAGGTGACGGCGTCCCGGGTGGCCGACGGCGGGCCGATCGCAACCATGGTCACGTCGACCCCGGCCCTGGCAACGGCTCCGGCCAGGCCGGCCGAGTACACGAGCAGGCCGGTGGTCAGCTCGTCGGCCACCTCGGCCGACACCCACAGCCAGCGGGGTCGGCGGTCTGGCGAGACCGCTGGCCCCGGCGTCTCGCCGGCGGCGCCGTCCCCGGTCATCAGACGGCCCGCTGGCGACGCCGACGGGCCCGGCGCCGAGACTTGCGGGCGTAGTCGATCGGCCAGTGGCGCACGAAGGCGACCCCGCAGCGGATCCGCTCCCCGGTCGACAACGGGGCCCGGAGGATGGCCCGGACGGTCTCGATGAACTGGGCCAGCGCCGGGAAGCGCCCACCGCTGCCGTTCGGCGAGAACCACTCGGCCACGGCTCTCATCGAGTTGTTGGTCTTGATCGAGTTGCCTGGCCGGCGGTTGTAGAGCAGCTCGGGCACGACGGCGAAGCGACCATTGATGGCCAGCTCGTAGAGCAGGGTGGCGTCGGAACCGGGGAAGCTGGCGATCTTGGCCGTTCGCTGCAGCACGTCGGTGCGGATGAGGCCGAACACCGGGTTGCAGAACGTCAGGTTGACGACCGCCCGCGCCAGCCGCTCGTTTGCCTCGGGCGAGTCGACGCCGAGGTCATCGGGGAACTCGCGGGTGGTCGCCCCGTCGTCGTCGACGAAGCGGGTCCAGCTGTGGGCCACGACCGCCCCGTCGTCGCCGTCGAGGGCCTCGACCAGCTTGGTGATCAGGGTCGGCTCGAACCAGTCGTCGTCGGCGTGCCAGCGGAAGTACCGACCGCGGGCGTTGGCCAGGGTGTTGTTGTAGTTCCAGGCCGCGCCGCGATTGGTGTCGCTGGCCACGATCGTGACCCGGGGGTCGCCGGCCGCCACCTCACGGACGATCTCCAGACTGCGATCGGTCGAGCCGTTGTCGGACACGACGACCTCGAGGTCGGTCCAGGTCTGGTCGAGCACGCTGCGCAGCGAGCGCTCGAGGAACCGCTCGCCGTTGTAGACCGGCAGACCGACCGTGACCGTCGGCGCGGCCGGCCGGTCCTGGTGGTCCGGATGGTGGGGCTCGACGTCGGACCCGCCGGCGGGCCCGGCGGTCGATCGCGCCGAGGCCGAGGCCGAGGCCGGGGTCGGCGTCGGGGTCGGGCTCAGATCTGCCACTCGGCGAAGTCCTTGCCGGCGTAGCTCCGGATCTTCTCCATCTCCGGGGCGAGGTACTCGGCGATCCTGGCCCGGTCGGCCGGGTCCCAGACCGGCTTCTCGATCGGGGTGGCCACCAGCCAGGGCAGCCACTTGCGCAGCCGGCGCCGGCGGACCCGGTCCTCCCACAGCAGCATGCCGAGCCGGTTCGGTCGCATCTTGCGCTTGCTGTCGTGGATCCGCTTCCCGATCAGGGGATGGGTCCACTCGGGGTCGAGATCGAGGTAGGTCAGGATCTCCCGGACGGCGCCGTGGGGATCGGCCGACACCTCCTCGTACGACATGATCTTGATCTGGGCCGTGTCGTAGTGGGCCAGGTACTGCTCGAGCTGGGTCCAGTAACACGAGGTCTGGACCATGGTCGAGCCGTCCGGGTCGGCGACGGCCGACGCGAAGTCGCCCCGCCACTTGCCGGCCCCGACCGAGTGGACCCAGTGGGACTCGATCCGGGAGATCGGGTCGCGCAACACGTAGATCAGCTTGGCGTCGGGGAGGTGGGCGTGCATGCGTTCGGCCACGCCGGGGAACTCGTGGCACTTCGTGTAGTTGACCGACGACTCGCCGGCGACCAGGGCCCCTGGCGGGTCGTCGAACTGCCGGCGGTACCAGTCGATGCCGAGCTCGCGGTACTTGTGCTCGACGAAGAAGTCGAGCTCCTTCGGGGTCGACGTCGCCACCTGCGGATGCTCGGCCAGGTACCGGTGCAGGCTGCTGGTGGCCGACTTCATGGCCCCGATCATGATCCAGTCGGGCAGTCGCCCGGCGGTGGCGCCGGCGGCGCCGGTGCTGGGTTCGCTCATCTGCTCAGCTTCCCTCTCGTCGTTCCTTGCCCTGCGGTCTCGACCCGTGCGGGGTGGCCGTCAGACCCGTCCGTGGACCCGGCGGACGGCCCGCCTGGCCCGGCCCAGCTTCACCCGCACCTCGCGCCAGCGGACGTCGAGGTGGTCCCGCAGGTCCCTGGCCTGCTCGGCCGGGGTGTCCTTGCCATCGACCGGCTCCAGGTCGTAGCCGAGGGCCCGCTGGGACTGGCCGGCCACCGCGGTGAACCGGCGGTGCACGTGCGGGCTCCAGTCACGCCACCGCTCCTTCGGGTTGAACGAGTCGCTCCGCTCGACCGGCGTCCAGTGGATCGCCTGCTCGCCGCCCTCGCTCCGCAGGGTCGACGAGCCGCGGACCGGCAGGCTCTCGATCTCGTCGAAGGGGTAGCGCTCGGGGTCGAGGCCGGTGCTCAGGCAGAGTTGGCGCATGACCTCGCCCGGCTTCTCGATGATGTCCTCGTAGCGGACCACGGCGAAGCCGGGCCGGTCGCGGTGGCGCTCCTGCAGGTCGAGCACGATCCTGGCCGCGGTGTTCCAGCGGCGGAACGCCCGCTCGTAGCTCCAGCCGAAGCTGCGGACACCCGACTCCGACACACTGCGGCCGTCGCGCACGATGACGACGAGCGGGCAGTCGGCGAACAGTTCGAAGTAGTGGCTCGCCGACTCGACGCTCGGCATCTTGGTGACGACCCGGCGATCGGAGCGGTCGGCCAACCAGTCGACCACGCCGCGTCCGATCGACGCGGTGAGGGCGGTGGCCTCGGACTCGGGGACCTCCCACTCGGGCGACCAACACCGGGTCACGTCCTCTGCGTAGGCCAGCAGGTGGGGTGACCAGCGGACCAGGTGGTCCTCGAACACCGGTTGCAGCAGCTCGACGTCGGGGTGCAGCCCGAACAGGTCCCACAGGTGGTTGGTCCCGGTGCGTTGCAGCATCCCGAGGATGAACACCGGGGCGCCGCCCGGATAGCGCCCGGGGTCGCTCGGTCCGTTGGACGCCTGGTTCGTCGCGTCGCCGGTCGGCTCTGTCGTCATTGCCCGTGCACCTCCCGGTACTCCTCGAATCCGAACCCGAGGGCGCCCCACGCCGCGCCGGCACCGAGCAGGAACCGGCGGAAGGCGGCCAGGATTCGACTGCGACCCCCCGGGATGGCCCCGACGGTCGTCACCAGACCCGAGCCCGCCATCAGCGTACCGCCGGCCACCCGCCGCAGACGACGGGGCCAGGGCGGGTCGTCGAGGTACAGCAGGGTCAGGCTCCTGGTCACGCCGGTGCGGAACCAGCGGCGGACCAGCCAGCCGATCTGGACCCGGCTGGTCGGCACCCACTCGTCGACGACGGCGCCGTCGTCCCACCGGAACGTGTGACCGGCCCGATGGATGCGGGTGAAGAACACCCGGTCCTCGCCGCCGATCAGGGCCAGCCGGTCGTCGAAGCCGTCGGACGGCACGATGTCGGCCCGGTGGATCACCCCGGATGTGCGGGCGTGGAAGAAGGGGAAGGCGGCGTCGGTCTCGAACCGGTCCCGGTCGAAGGCGCCGGTGTCGATGATCCAGCGTTCGGCGTCCGGCTCGTAGATCGGCTCGGACGGGCCGGACACCACGTCGGCCCCGGTTCGACGCTGGGTGCCGACGATCGACGTGAGCCAGTCGGGCCGTGGGGCCTCGTCGTCGTCGAGCCAGGCGATCCAGTCGGTGTCGACGGCCGCCGCCTCACGCAGCGCCCGGTTCCGGGCGAACGTGATGCCCCGTTTCGACTCGGGCGCATAGACGACGGGTTCGTCGAGCACGCGCCGTCCCTCGACCCACGCCGCCGATCGCTCGGGGTCGTTGTCGACGATCACCATGCGGACCTCGATCCCGTCGACCGGCTCCAGACCGTCGACGGCGTCGAGGAGTCGCTTCAGGCCCTCGGGTCGGAGGTAGGTCGGTGTGCAGATCGTCAGTCGCTCGGTCACGGGTCTCTCGGTGCTTGGCGATCGCTCGGGAGCGGTGCGGTCTCCCACGACATCAACTCGACGGTGGTCCGGAACCCGATGAGGTCGTCGTCGTCTTCGTCGTGGTGGCCGTCGGTGTCGGAGCTGTCGTCCAGGTCGTCGGATGCAACGCCTCGTTCATCGGCCATGCGGGCCGCCATGATGAGCCCGACGCTGATACCGAAGGTGAGGCTCAATCGGAACTTGTCGAGCGCCGGCTCGACCATGCCCTTGGCCAACACCCCGATCAACGACACGGTGGCCGCAGCGGCGACGGCGGCCACGAGGTCGCTCCTGGCCCGCCGCCACAGCGCCAGGCCCGTCGCCACGCTGGCGACACAGGCGACGATGAACACCAGCAGGCCCGTGATCCCGACCCGCATGCCGATGTCGAGGATCAGGTTGTGGGCCGCGGCGTTGACCTCGCGGGTGGAGAACTCGGCCTGGCGGACCACCTTCACGCCGGTGCCCCAGCCGAGGAGTGGGCGCTCCTGGATCCGGTCGACCGCCTGATCGGCGAGCCCGAAGCGTGACTCGGCGCTCCGCTGCTCGGCCGCGCCGGTGAACGCCTCCTCGAACGGGGCGACGACCTGCTCGCCCTCGGCGAACACGAAGTTGAGCCCGACGGCGCCGACCACCCCGGCGACGACGAGGGCGACCTCGACGACGGTCACCGACGACCGCCGCTTCCAGGTGGCGGTGGAGAACAACGCCAACAGGACCAGGATCATCACCACCAGCACCATGTACGACGCCCGCTGGGTTCCGGCGATCGGGCTGACCAACAGCACGAGACCAGCGGCGATCTGCGGCCAACGCCGCTCCTCCCGCACCGCCTCCACCACCACGGTGAACACCCCGATCGAGGTCAGCAGGGTGATCGAGTCGGCGCTGAGGGCGCCGAGGCTGTTGATGCGTTGCCCCGGGAGGCTGAAGCTCAGCCGGACCCCGGCGAAGGTCAAGAGGATGGCCGCCGTCGCCGCACCGGCGGCGACGAGGGAGAACCGGCCGAGCCCGTCGGCCAGCCGCTTCGGGTCGGCGCCGGAGGCGATCGCCATCCCGCCGAGCAGGTAGAACGAACCCTTGGCCTGGAACAGGACCTCGACGGTGTTGAACCCGTTCAGGATCCCGACGAGGGCCGAGGTCATGTAGATGGCCAGGAACGCAGCCCACAGCCCCGACAGCCGGGTGAAGGTGTTGCCGAGATGGAGGATCCTGGCCCCGAGGGCGGCGACGATGACGGCGTCAGGCGGCCGGAAGTCCTGACCGGCGATCACCGGGCGCAGGATGCCGCGGGGCACCTCGGCCGCCCGCCCGGCCAGCATGGCCTCGACGAGCATCACGATCACCAGGATCACGAAGATCTTGTGGCGCTCGTCCCGCCCCTCGAGGGAGACGAACCACGCCAGCAGCCCGCCGAGCGCCAGGCCGGCGACGAGCAGGGTGAGGAGCACGGCGGTGGCGGCGGACCGGTCCCGCCGTCAGACGGCGTCGGCCCTGGACTCGCTCCCCACACCCATGGCGGCCCGCAGGACGGGCTCGAACTTGTCGCCGATGGCCTCGAGGTCGAAGGTCTCCACCGCATAGCGGCGGGAGGCCGCACCCATCTCCTGGCGGAGCTCCGGGTGGTCGACGAGGCGCTTGGCCTCCGAGGCGAACATCTGACCGTCACCGGGGGCGACGACGGCCCCGCTTCCGTTGCGGGTGATGATGCGAGCGGCGAGGTTCTCTTCCGGCATGGCTCCCAGTATGGGCCGGCCGGCGCAGTGATAGGTCAGCACCTTCGACGGAACCGAGAAACCACCGGCGTCCGGCTCGAGCAGGACCAGCAGCACGTCGGCCGTTGCCAGCATGTCGGGCATGTCCTGGAAGTCCTGGAAGGGGAGCAGCTCGAGGTTGTCCTCCGGCCGCATCTCCCGCTCGAGCCAGGTGGCGCCACGACCCTCGGAGACGACGATGATCTTCACGTCGTCGCGGCCCTCGAAGGCCCTGGCCAACTCCAAGAGGATCGACGGCTCGTGCTTGAGGCCGAGCGAGCCGGCGTAGAGCAGCACGGTCTCGTCGGTGATGCCGTGACGCTCGGACCAGGCGTTCGGCCGTGGCCGCAGGGGCAGCTCGTCGAGCGGCGCCCAGTTCTCGACCACCGAGACCCTGGCGAGGTCGGTGCCCCAGTCCTCGACCGTGTCGAGGAAGTCGGAGCTGATGACCACGACCTGCTCGCTCGAGCGGAGCAGCCACTTCTCCATCGAGATGAGGACCTTGCCGACCAGCTTGCCGATCAGTCCACCCCGGCGCTCGAGGTGCCCGGCCATGGCGACGCTGTAGACGTCCTGCTGCCAGAACACGATCGGGATGCGGCGGGCCAGCAGGATCAGCTGCAGGACCACGGCGGCGATCAGTGGGGTGTTGGCGGTCAGCACGACCTCGGGTTTGGCCTTGGCGATCGCCCGGCCGGCCCGGATCCCGTACTCCAGCTCCTGGATCAGGCGCTTGCCGCCGGAGTACTTGGCGAACGGGCGGAACAGGGGGATGGGGATGCTGTCGAACTTGCCCGAGCCGTCGTCGGCCCCGACGTTGCCCTTCGGCGTCTGGAACGACGGGCAGAAGAAGTGTGTGGCCGTATGGCCGCGGCGGGCGAGCTCACGGGCGAGCTGCACCTGGAAGGGGTGCCCCGAGAAGTCGTGCACCACGATGCGCGACGTCACGGGAACGTCGTTTGAGAGGCGCGTGCGCGCCCAGGTAACCGTCACCTAGCCCTCCCGCCGGTTCGATCAGGAACGAAGAAACCCGCCCCGCCGGAACATGATGCCGCTCATCGTAGGAGTTGGGGGTGGGTGAATCGACGGTGATATTGCCCCCCTGGGTGGCCGTTCTGGGTCGATCGACTCAGCGCGACGGCGTGTCTGTCATGGATCTGACAGACAGCACCCGCAGGCATCGGCCGGAGCGGCGGTTGCTCTCAGTCCGAGACCGACGTTGCCTTGGTGGCAAGCGCCTCGTAGGCCGCGATCTGGTCGATCGAGAGCTGGCGCATGTCGCCGCCGTCGACCTGGGCCCGGTACCAGTCGATGACCCATTCGAGCGCCTGGTCGAGCGTCATGCGTCGCCGCCAGCCGAGCTCGGCGTTGGCCTTCGAGGTGTCGAGCTTCAGAAGCCTGGCCTCGTGTGGCCCACCGTCCGGCTCGATCCGGAAGCCGGCGCCCTCGCCCCAGCGCTTGGCCATCTGCTCGACCATCCAGCCGACGGGCTTGGCGTCCTCGTCGGCCGGGCCGAAGTTCCAGCCGTCTGCGGCGATCGCATCACCGTTGGCCAGGCGCTCGCCCAGCACGAGGTAGCCGCTGATGGGCTCGAGCACGTGCTGCCATGGCCGGATGGCCTCGGGCATGCGGATGACGACCTCGTCACCCTTGGCGAAGGCCTTGACGATGTCGGGGATCAGCCGGTCGGCTGACCAGTCGCCGCCGCCGATCACGTTGCCGGCCCGAGCGGAGCCGATGAGGGCGGCGTCCGGCTCGGCGAAGAAGGAGCGTCGCATCGACGACGTGATGAGCTCGGCCGAGCCCTTCGACGCCGAGTAGGGGTCGTGGCCGCCCATCGCCTCGTCTTCCCGGTAGGGCCAGTGCCACTCCCGGTTCTCGTAACACTTGTCGCTGGTGATCACCACGATCGCCTGCAGGCCGTCGACCTTGCGGGCCTCGTTGAGCACGTTTGCGGTACCGACCACGTTGGTGGTGATGGTCTCGATCGGATCGACGTAGGAGCGTCGGACCAGCACCTGGGCCGCGAGGTGGAAGATGACATCGGGCTGCACCCGCTCCATCACCTCGGCGACGACGGCGGCGTCGGTGACGTCGCCGATCGTGGAGTCGACCACGTCGTCGTTGCCGACCAGGCGGTACATCGACGGGTCGGTCGACGGGTCGAGGGCCAGGCCGGAGACCTGGGCCCCGAGGCGCTCGAGCCACAGCGACAACCAGGTGCCCTTGAAGCCGGTGTGGCCGGTGACGAGGACCTTCTTGCCGGCCCAGAAGGTCGGATCCGGAGTGGTGATCGACAGCACGCTGTCACGGTAGCGGCCCCGGTTGCGGCCACGGACCGGGATCTTTCGCCCGGTGACCGAGGGGCCGATCGGCCCCGGGTACCGAGGGGCCGTACCGGTGTCGCCCCGGGTAGCGACGACGGTCGGGGGTGGGTCCAGGATCGTCCCGGCGGCCAGTACGGTCGGGGCCATGAGCGCCGCATCGTCCGACTCGACCGGGAAACGGTCGGGCCCGTTCAACCGTCTCTGGCTGGCCGTCGGCGGCGTGCTCCTGGTCGTTGTCCTCGTGCTCGTGCTGCCGGTGCTGCGAGCCGACGAGAACACGTCGGACACCGTGCCACGGCCGACGACCACGCTGGCCGACTGCCCGGCCGAGCCGGCGCCGGCTCCGGCCGAGTGGCCCCTCGTCCTGCCGGACCAGGTCGTGGTCACCGCCTACGACATCGACGGCAACACCTTCACGGCGACGGGCATCACCAACGACGTCGAGCGGGTGCTGGTGGCGTCGATGGAGGACACGCTCGGTGCCTATGACGTCGACGAGCCGGACGGCGGGGCAAGCGACGTCGTCGTCGGCTTCCGCTCGGCGGTGGCCGATGGCGTCGTCGTGCTGTCCGACGAGGACGACGACTCGTGTTGGGACGCCGTCTACGAGTTGACCTTCGCCACCGAGCCGGACCCGGACGACCTCCAGCCGACCGACCCGGACGCCGACGAGCTGGCCGGCCCCGACCCGGACGAGGCCAGCGGGCTGGTCGAGCCCGTCGGTGGCGGCACGATCACCACCGCCCGCGGCGCCTTCCCGCTCACGATCACCGCCTGCGCGCTCGACCCGGTCGCCGTCGAGGCGACGGCCGAGAACGGCACCCTCGCCATCTCGGGCGATCCGTCCGGCGCCGTCGTGCTGACGTGGACCTACGACGACGGTGTCGTGGTCAGCGACGACGCGGCCAGGGCAGTGGTCGCCTCCCCGACCTCGGCGCTGTTCATCGGTGACGGCACCACTGCCGAGGGGCCCGAGAGCATCCTGGCCGAGGTCGACTGCTTCTCCTGACCGGCTCCCTGGCGGGGCCGTCCCGGCCGGTCGACGACGGTGTTCACGACCCCTCTTCCCGCACCGGGACGAGTCGTCGGACACCCCTGTCCTGGGGCCTCAGACCCGCTCGCCGAGTAGTTTGACTCAACCCGAGGCCCCAAGAGGCCGTCGGTATACTGACGCTTGTCCACAGGCAGCCCAGGGCGAGTGACGACGCCCTTGCCAGGCGGGTCATCACCCCGAGGTCCAACCAGGGCCCGGATCCACAGGACGACGTGAGGGAGACAGAAAACGTGAACGTACTCGTTACCGGTGGCGGTGGTTTCATCGGCGGCCACCTGGTCAAGTCGCTCATCGCCGACGGGCACCAGGTTCGGGCCGTCGACGTGAAGCCGATCGACGAGTGGTGGCAGGTTCACCCCGAGGCCGAGAACCGGGCGTCGACCGACCTGCAGCTCCGGGAGCACTGCTTCTCCGCGGCCGACGGCATCGACCACGTCTACAACCTCGCCGCCGACATGGGCGGGATGGGCTTCATCGAGAACAACAAGGCCGCCTGCATGTTGAGCGTGCTGATCAGCACCCACATGCTCGAGGCCTCCGTTGCCGCCGGCGTCAGCCGGCTGTTCTACTCCAGCTCGGCCTGCGTCTACGCCGCCGAGCACCAGACCGATCCGAACGTGACCGCCCTCAAGGAGTCCGACGCCTACCCGGCCATGCCCGAGGACGGCTACGGCTGGGAGAAGCTCTTCAGCGAGCGCATGGCCCGCCACTTCAGCGAGGACTACGGGATCGAGACCCGTATCGGTCGCTACCACAACGTCTACGGCCCGAACGGCTCGTGGACCGGCGGTCGCGAGAAGGCCCCAGCTGCGCTGTGTCGCAAGGTGGCCACCTGTGCCCTGACCGGGGCGGACGAGGTCGACGTGTGGGGTGACGGGCTCCAGACCCGCTCGTTCATGTTCATGGACGACTGCGTCGAGGGGACCAAGCGTCTGATGGCCTCCGACGTCGTCGACCCGATCAACATCGGCTCGTCCGAGCTGGTGACGATCAACGGCCTGATCGACATCATCTCCGACATCGCCGGGATCGAGGTCAAGCGGACCCACGACCTGACCGCCCCCCAGGGCGTCCGTGGCCGCAACAGCGACAACGCCCTGATCCTGGACCAGCTCGGCTGGGAGCCGTCGACCTCGCTGCGCGACGGTCTCGCGGTCACCTATGCCTGGGTCCACGACCAGGTCGCGGCCTCACTGGCCGCCACCTGATCCCGGCATCGCGGCGGCAACCAGGTGGACGAGATGGGCTCGGACCGGTCGGTGTCGGTGCTGGTGGTCAGCCCCCCGGCCGAGGTCTGGGGCGCGCAGCTCTACCTCCTCGACCAGGTGGAGGCGCTCGCCGACCGCGGCGTTCGCCTGACCCTCGGCACACCGGCGGGTACGCCGTTCGCCGAGGCCTGGACCGAGCGGGGCTTCCCGCTGCTGGATCTCGACCTCCAGCTGCACGAGGGCCTGCGCCGGCCCGGTAGCGCCGAGCGGGCCGGTCTCGGCTCGCTCGCCACCACCGCCTCCGGCGTTGCCAGGGCGGTGCCGACGCTCATCAGGGCCGTCCGGCGCTTCGACGCCGTCTACTCGTTTGCGATGCGGTCGCACCTGGAGGTTGCGGTGGCCGGGCGCCTGACCAGGACGCCGGTCGCCCTCGACCTGGTCAACATCGTCCGCCCCGGCATCGGCCGACGGGTGCTGCAGGCCGCCGCCGACCTCGCCACGCTCGTCGTGGCCAACTCCAGGGCGTCTGCCTCGGTGCTGGCCCCCCGGACGGCGATCACGGTGATCCACCCCGGCGTCGACCTGAACCGGTTCCACCCCGCACCCCGCAACGAGGCGCTCCGCCAGGAGCTGACCGGCGGGGTCGACCGGCCCCTGGTCGCGATCCTCGGCCGCATCGACGTCCGCAAGGGCGTGCAGACCCTCGTCGAGGCGATGTCGCTCGCCGGGGGCGCAGCGGGTGACGCCAGGCTGATCGTGGTCGGCGAGGCCGGCACCGGCCCGGCCGAGTTCGCCGACGAGTTGCGGGCCAACGCCGCCGAGCTCCTCGGTGACCGTGTGCTCTTCACCGGCCGCCGGTCCGACATCCCCGACATCGTCCGAGCGGTCGACGTCGTGGTCAACGCATCGGTGGCCGAGCCGTTCGGACTGTCGGTCCTCGAGGGCCAGGCCTGCGACGTGCCGGTCATCGCAACCCGAGCCGGTGGCGTCGTCGAGTTCGTCGAGCACGAGGTGACCGGCCTGCTGGTCCCGCCGCTCGAGGCCGAGCCGATGGCCAGGGCCATCGAGCGCGTCCTCACCGACCGCCAGCTGGTCGAGCAGATGACGGCCAAGGCCCTGGCCAACGCCAACCCCGCTCGTGGCCTCGAAGCCCAGTACGACGAGATCGCCCACATGTACCGCAGCCTCGCCGGGTCGACCCGATGAGCGGCGGGGCCCCGTCGCCGGCGGCGGCCGGTCCGGCTTCGCCGTCGACACCGGGGCGAGACCGGGGCCGCTGGATCAACCACGGCACGATCAACCCGGTCTACGAGAGCTGGTGGGTCAAGCTCACGATCGACGACGTGGAGCGGCCGGACGGTCGTCGGGTCGAGCACGAGGTGCTCCGGGGCCCGAACGCAGCCGGCATGGTCGTCGTCGACCCCGATCGCGGGATGCTGATGATCTGGCGTCACCGGTTCATGCCGGACGTGTGGGGCTGGGAGATCCCGGGCGGTGCCGTCGACGACGGTGAGAGCGCCGAGACCGCAGCCCGCCGCGAGTGCCTCGAGGAGACGGGCTGGGAGGTCACCGGCCCGGTCGATCACCTCAGTCGCCACCATCCGTCGTGCGGGCTGATCGCCCAGACGTTCGACCTCTACCTGGCCGATGCCGCCGAGCATCGCGGCGACCCCGAGGACACGAACGAGGCGGCGCTCGTCGAGTGGCGCCCCCTTGACCGGGTGGCCGCCGACCTGCGGGCCGGCCTGGTCCCCGACGCCTTCACCCAACTCGGCGTTGCCCTCGCCCTGGCCAGGTCCGGGCGAGCCGACCTGTTGGCCGGACCGCTCACGATCGACGACACCCCGTCCGATCAACGAGGGTCCGATCAACGAGGGTCCGATCAACGAGGGTCCGATCCGGCCGAAACCCCCACACCCGGGCCCGGTCAGCCGACCGGACCGACGACAACCCCCGGGTCTCCAGCGGGAGGGCAAGCATCATGAAAGTCGGGATTCTGGCGGGCGGCGTCGGAAGTCGCCTCTCGGAGGAGACCACCGTCCGGCCGAAGCCGATGGTCGAGATCGGCCAGATG
>JBCCVL010000038.1:0-37934 GCA_039195375.1 Actinomycetota bacterium | reverse complement strand
GGTGAGGCGGCGAGGGGTGTGGCCTACCTTGTCTTTGGTCGCCCAGCGGCCAGGACGCTAGTCGATGCAAACGGCGATATCTACAGTCTTGGCGAGGTGTTTTGGTTCAGGAACTTCCGAACCAGGCGACCATCAACTCGTCGAGGGTTCCGTCCCGTCCGATCTCGATGACCGCGGCGTTGACCTCTTCGAGACGGTCGCTGCCGGACGGCAACGCGATCCCGTACGGGTCCCGACCGACCGGGGGCTCGATCAGCAACAGATCGTCACCGCCCAACTGGGTGAGGGCGTAGGCCAGGACGGGCGCGTCGAACACGACAGCGTCGACGTCGCCTGAGCGCAGGGCGGTGATCGCGCTGCCGAGGTCGGGCTCCTCCCGGGCGATGACGCCGATCTCGTCCTGCAGGAACGGCACGGTCGCCGTCGCCTCGACCGTGGCAATGGGCCGGTTGGCCAGATCGTCGAGGCCGCTGATGTCGGCTTCGAGCTCGGCCACCGTCAGCACCGACGTCGCCCTGGCGGTCACGAAGGCGAGGAGGAACAGGCCGACCAGCATCCAGAACACGGCGATCAGCCGGCTCAACGTGGTGTTGATGTTCTTGACCGCCTCGCCGCCGGTGATCACGCTCACGGTCGACCACCAGATGGCCTCGCCGATACCAGCCCGGTACTCGTAGGGGAAGTCATCTGAGTCGTGCCCCCGCTCGAACCACCACACGAGGTGGGAGACGATCAGCACCAGCACGACGAGCACGGCGAGCGGGACGAGGAACGTGCCGCTACCGACGAGGGCGGCAAGCGTCCTGAAGGTGCCGGCGGTCCCCTCGTCGCGGACGACGATCTGCTGTCCGGAGATGTAGTACGGCTGGCTGAAGTCGATGATCGCCTCGCGCTCGCGGGTGATCGAGATGCCGGCGATCGACGCGTCGACCTCGCCGGCCTCGGCCGAGGCGATGATGTCGGCGACGGTCTCCTCGACGACCCACTGGGTCTCGACCCCGAGCCGCTCGGCCACCGCGTTCCAATAATCGATGCTGAACCCGCTGAGGGCGGCGGCGTCGACCGGGCCTCTGGCATCGTCCTCGACGAAGACGAACGGCTCCAGGGGTTTGGTGGCGACCGTCAGAACCTCGCCGTCACCCTGTGCTCCCGCCGGACCGCCGGCCACCAGCGCCCCGAGCAGCGCCAGCGTCGCCACCGACGCAAGCCAGCGACCGAGCCGTCGGCCCTGGCGCGTTCGTCCAGACGCACGGGCGGCGCCACGCTGTCGGCAGGTCGTCAACTCCTGTTCCGGCATCGGGTGCGATCGTAGTGTCGAACCCACCCGGACCCCCACGGGTCGGGCGTCGAGGCTCGCTCGGGCGGGAGGCGGTGGACCACTCAGCGGAGGACGGCGTCGACCGTGAGGTCCCGCTCGCCGGCGGAGACACACACGAGGCGTTGGAGATACTGGCCGCCCCCCTGGAAGCTCGAGCCGCTCGGGGCGATGAACACCACCACGTAGCAGCCCGGGGCGACGTCGAATCCGTAGGTGCCGTTGCCGTTGGTGGTGTCGTCGCCGAGCCAGGTCCCCCGCGAGCCGTCGCCGGTTGCGGTGAACAGGTCGACCACCACCCCAGACGCCCCGCCGCCGTTGGCGAAGCTCACCCGGTCGCCGATGAGCGCCGATCCCGCCCCGCCGGCGATGACGGCGTCGACCGACAGGTCGGAGGCGTCGGCGGCCACGCACACCCTGCGCTCGAGGTACTGGCCGCCTCCCTGGAAGCTCGAGCCGCTCGGGGCGATGAACACCACCACGTAGCAGCCGGCGTCGACGGCGAAGCGGTAGGTGCCGGTGCCGTCGGTCGTCTCGCTCCCGAGCCACGGGCCGCGGGAGCCGTTGCCGTTGGCGGCGAACAGGTCGACGGCGACGCCGGACGCGCCCTGACCATCGGCGAACGTGACCCGGTCGCCGATCGTGGCCGCCTGGGCCCCGCTGGCCAGCGTCGCATCGATGCTCAGGTCGCGCTGCCCCGACTCGACGCAGGTCGAGCGTTGCAGATAGCGACCGCCGCCGGGGAATGAGCTTCCGTCTGGGGCGATGAACACGACGACGTAGCAGCCGGGGTCGACGGTGAAGTCGTAGCGTCCCGACCCGTCGGTCGTCGTCGAGCCGAGCCAGCTGGATCGCAAGCCGTCGCCGGCCTGCTTGAACAGGTCGATGGCGACGCCGCCGACGCCGCTGCCGTCGAGGTCGGTCACCCGATCGCCGATGGTGCCCGGCTCGCCGCCGGCCCCGGGGTTGACCCGGAGGCGGATGCCGGTCGAGTGCCAGAGGGTCGGGCCCTCGGCCGGCGAGTGGGGCATGTAGCCCGAGTACCAGAGGACGACGTCGTCCATCACCTGGTTGTCGTCGCCGAACAGGCCCCGGGTCGCCCCACCTCGCCAGACGGTCTCGTTGGAGTCGTACTGCCGGCCGTAGACCCGGTTCTCGACGTAGTCGGTCTCGGGGATGACCTGACCCGGCAGGGTGAACGTGCCGTCGTCGAACGCGATCGTGACCCGGTCGCCGGTCACCGAGTCCCGGACCTCCCAGCCGTGGTCGACCGCAGCCGTGGCCGGCGAGGAGAACTCTCGGGTCTCCCGGACGGCGTTGCCGTTGCCGGTGCTTCGCCACACCTCGTCGTTGGCGGCGCCGGCCAGGTCGAAGTCCATGCGCCAGAACGGCAGGTGCTCGTGATAGCGGTTGCACTGCAGGCCCCGCGAGAACATGTGGGCGTCGAAATCGCCGTTCTCGCTCAGGTAGTAGTACATCGTGATCTCGTAGTGCCCGATGAAGTCGGTGATGCCGATCGAGCGCCACCGGACCCCGTCGAGCGTGAAATCCTGACCGAACGGACCCTGGTAGCTGCTCCCGCCGACCTTGTCGGTGTACGGCCCGCACACGTCGTTCTCGTAGAAGACGTTCATGACCGGGAGCGAGATGCGGTCGAAGACCTGCACGCCGTCGTAGGAGACGTCGCTGAGCCGGAGCCCGTCGCTGCCGCCGACGCTCACCGTGTACTCCCAACCGAAGAAGCGGTCGGCGCCGGCCGGTGCCTCGTTGGCGGCGACGAGAACGCCGGTGACCGCCGCGGTCGCCGCCGCGAACACCGCGACGAGGCCGAGCAAGAGCCGGCCGGTCCGGGGGCGCAGGGTTGTTCGAATCACCGCCTGGCTCATCGGTCGACCTCCGCCCGCAGCACGGTCTCGGTGGTCAGGTCGACCCAGGTGAGCAGCTCGGGTCTGGCCACGTTGTCGACGTGGAAGCTGACGTACGCCACCCGAGTGTCGTGGTAGCTGCCGTCGGGCTGGACGGCCAGGATGACGAAGCCATCGAGCTGCTCGATGCGGTCGTCGCCGTCCGCTTCCCAGTGGGCCCTGGCGATCTCGGCGGCCCGGTGCTTCTCGTCGACGGCGAGCGGCGGCTGATCGGTGCCGGCGGGTCGGCTCACGACCTCGATCACCCGGGAGCCGATGACGTACACCTCGACGTTGGCCCCCCGGTCGTGGCTGTAGAGCAGTACGAGCATCGCCGTCGGCTCGCCCTTGCCCGAGCCGGGGACGACCTCGTCGTCGGTGACGCTCACGGTGGCGTGACGATCGCCGAGGGCGGCTGCGACGTCGGCGTCGGCCAATGCCACGTCGATCGCCTCGCCGTCGCTCGCGGCCAGGACCGCGGCGGCCCGATCAGCCTCGAGGGCCCGCCTGCTCGTCGGTGCCTCCTCGGCTGCGAAGTCGAGCGTCACGATGTCGGTGGCACCCCGCACCTCGGGCGGCCAGACCTCGCCCGGCCCGGTGAACCGACCATCCGGTCCGAGCGTGCTGGCGTGCCGGTGCCCGTCGTGGTCGTGACCACCGTCTCCGTCGTCGAACACCTGCGACGGCGATGCCTCGATCGCCGCCGGGGACCCGCTCAACCCGGCCACAGCGGTCGCCGCCGCAGCGACACCGGCCAGCCCGAGCACCAGCCAGAGGGAGCGCCGGCGCGCCCCGTCATCCGTCGTCGCCTGCACCCTCGACCCACCCCTCGATCCGTGTCGCTGCTTGCCCAGCCAGCAGACTAAGGCAGGCCCTGCGGTGCCGTGACCGGGCGATGTTGCTCAGTAAGGACCGACGAGACGACGACCGTCGATCGTCATCGGCGGCGGGCGGCCCCGAGGGTGACCCCGCCGTCGACCACGAGGGTCTGACCGGTGACGTAGCGAGCGCGGTCGGAGCACAGGAACACGACGGCGTTGCCGACGTCCCAACCGGTGCCCTCGATGCCGAGCGGTGAGGCCCGCCGGCGGCGGTCCCGGAGCTCGTCCGACATGCCCCGCCCGTAGACCATCGGGGTGTAGACCGGGCCGGGGGCGATGCAGTTGACCCGGATGCCGTCGGCCGCGTGGTCGACGGCCATGGCCCGGGTCAGCGAAATCACCGCCCCCTTCGAGGTCGAGTAGGCGGTGAGCTGCGACGGGCGCATGGCCGCGATCGAGGCGATGTTGACGATGGCACCGCCCGGCGCTCCTCCCCCGTCGACCATGGCCGGTATGGCGTGGCGGGCCATCAGGAACATCGAATCGACGTTGACCTGCATCACCCGGGACCAGCGCGCCGGATCCTCGTCGACCACCGAGCCCCGACTCCCGATGCCGACGTTGTTGTCGAGCACGTCGAGGCGTCCCCACGTGTCGACTGCGGCGGCCACGATCCGCTCGCAGTCGTCCTCGACGGTCACGTCACCGACGCACGGCGCAGCCTCGCCACCCTCGTCGTCGATCATCGCAACGGTCCTGGCGGCGGCCGTCTCGTCGCGGTCGACCACGAGGACCCTGGCTCCGGCCCGGGCCAGCAGGATGGCGGCGGCCCGACCGTTGCCGATGCCGTCGTCGAGGGCACCGGCCCCGGTGACGATGGCGACCCGGCCGGACAGACCGTCGTCGGCCGCATCCGGGCCGGCGGCCACCATCGGCTCGACCTCGCCGCTCAGGCCCTCGCCGCCACGGCGGCGATCGCGCCGGTGATCTCCCCCCACAGGGGCTCGGGCAGGTCGTGACCCATCTCGTCGAGCACCAACAACTCGGCGCCCGGCACGGCCTTGGCCGTGGCCTCGCCGCCGGACACGGCGATCAGCGGGTCGACGGCACCGTGGATCACGAGCGTCGGGGTGGTGACCGAGCCGAGGCGATCGGTCCGGTCGCCGGTCTTGGCGATGGCCGCCATCTGGAACGGCGCACCCATCGGGTGGAAGGAGCGGTCGTAGGCGTCGGTCATGCGGACCCTGGCCTTGTCCTCGTCGAACAGCGGCCCGGCGATCAGCCGGCCGAGGGTGACGCCCCGCTCGATGGCGCCGTCGCGGTCGGTCGGCGGTGGGGTGATCAGCGCCGTCATCGCTTCTGGCTTGGCCTGGCCGACCTCCGGGTTGCCGGTGGTCGACATGATCGAGGTCATCGAACGGACGCGCTCGGGGTGCTCGATGGCCAACATCTGCACGATCATGCCCCCCATCGAGGCGCCGACGACATCGGCCGAGTCGGCCCCGACGGCGTCGAGCACGGCGACCGCGTCGAGGGCCATGTCGGACAGCGTGTAGGGGACCTCACTGGTGATCCCACCGCCGCCCTGGGCCTGGGCCAGCAGGGCGAACAGGTTGGGCGGCTCGCCCCCGGTCTTGGAGCTCAGGCCACAGTCACGGTTGTCGAAGCGGACGACGTGGTGGCCGTGGTCGACCAGCTGGCGGCAGAAGCCCTCCTCCCAGGCGGTCATCTGGGCGGTGAACCCCATGACGAGCAGGACGGTCGGGTCGGCCGGGTCGCCGAATGTGTCGTACTCGAGCTTGACGCCGTCGTTGTCGGCCGTTGGCACCGGAACCGCTCCGTTCTCCCGGGTCGGGCCCGGGCTGGTCGATGGAATCGCCCGTCGGCGCGACGTTAGCGACCGCCGATGCCGCCGCGCCAAGCCGCACCGGTTCGCCGATCGGGTGGCGAACGAAGGCCGGCGGCGGCGAGGAGCGGGGGCGACGGCGGCGGCGAACGACAAAGGAGATGGTAACGATCCACGCCAGTGATCGGTCTATGCAGTCGACGGAAGATCGATCGCTGCGAGAGTCGGTCGGTCTCTGACCAAAGGGGAAATGCGATGCGCAACGCAAAGCTGTTCGCCGCCGAGCTGATCGGGACCATGATCCTGATGCTCGGCGGCCCGGGCACCGCCGTGCTGGTGCCCGGATTCGACGGCAAGTTGACCATGGTGGCGCTCGGGTTCGGGTTCGCCCTCCTGATCGCCGCCTACGCCGTCGGCCCGATCTCGGGCTGTCACATCAATCCCGCCGTGACGCTTGGCATGGCCGTGATGCGGAAGATCGAGATGGCGCTGGTGCCGATCTACTGGGCGGCCCAGATCATCGGCGCCATCCTCGGTGGCCTCATCATCTGGATCATCGCCAGGGGTCAGGCAGGCGGTTTCGACGCCGACCCGGCCAACTTCGCGACCAACCTCTGGGGCGAGGACAACGGCTTCTTCAGCTTCGGTGCGATGGCCGTGACCGAGATCGTCCTCACCGCGGTGCTGATGTTCGTGGTGCTGAGCACCACGTCGAAGCGGTTCCCGGCGGCGATGGGTGGCCTGGCCGTCGGCATCACCCTTGCCCTGATCCACTTCATCAGCATCCCGGTCGACAACACCTCGGTGAACCCGGCGAGGAGCCTCGGCATGGCGGTGTTCGCCGGCGGCGATGCGATGACCCAGCTGTGGGCCTTCATCGTGTTCCCGCTGATCGGTGCGGTCGTCGGCGTGCTGCTGTGGCTCGCGGCCGACGACGCCAGCCTCGAGGACACGATGCTCGGCCAGAGCGACGCGCTGGTCGACGTGCGCGACCGGGCCGCCGATGCGGCCGGCGCGGTCGGCGGTGCGGCCGAGCGGGCCACCGGCGCCGCCGCCGACCAGAGCTGATCCATCGGGGCCACCCAAGCCCCGGACCATGACCGAGACGGGGTCCGACCATGCGGCCGAAGACGGGCCGATGGTCGGGCCCCTTTCACGTCGATGCACCGACATCGGACTGTCCCGTATTGGCCCCTTCGGCCAGTGGATGCCGCAGTAGCCTGGCCCCATGAGTTCCGACACACCCGCTCATCGCTACGACGCCGCACTGGCGAGCGAAATCGAGCTCCGGTGGCAGCAGACGTGGCGCGACGACCGCACCTATGAGACGGCCAACCCGACCGGGGTGCTCACCGCCGGCCACCAGCCCGAGGGCGAGAGCCGCAAGCTCTTCGTGATGGACATGTTCCCGTATCCCTCGGGGTCGGGTCTCCATGTCGGCCACCCCCTCGGCTTCATCGGAACCGATGTCTACGCCCGCTACAAGCGGATGACCGGCCACCACGTGCTGCACACGATGGGGTTCGACGCGTTCGGCCTGCCGGCCGAGGAGCACGCCCGCCAGACCGGAACCCACCCCCGTGACAACACCGAGGCCAACGTCGCCACCTACCGGCGGCAGCTGACCCGCCTCGGTCTCGGCCACGATCCCCGTCGGAGCGTGTCGACCACCGACGTGCCCTACTACCGGTGGACCCAGTGGATCTTCCTGCAGATCTTCAACAGCTGGTACGACACCGAGGCCGATCGGGCCAGGCCGATCGCCGAGCTGGAGGCCGCGTTCGCCGACGACTCGCGCCCGACTCCGGATGGCCGCCCTTGGGGCGAACTGTCGGCGACCGAGCAACGCCGCCTGATCAACGAGCACCGCCTGGCCTACGTCGACGAGGCCCCGGTCAACTGGTGCCCCGGTCTCGGGACCGTGCTGGCCAACGAGGAGGTGACGGCAGACGGTCGCAGCGAGCGGGGCAACCACCCCGTGTTCCGTCGCCCCCTGAAGCAGTGGATGATGCGGATCACCGCCTACGCCGACCGGCTGATCGCCGACCTCGACCGGTTGGACTGGCCCGAGCCGATCAAGATCATGCAACGCAACTGGATCGGCCGGTCGAACGGGGCCAGCGTCGACTTCGCCACCGGGCCCGGCACCGATCCGATCACCGTGTTCACCACCCGACCGGACACCCTGTTCGGCGCCACCTACATGGTGTTGGCCCCCGAACACCCGCTGGTTGACGACTTGGCCGCCGACGCCTGGCCAGACGGCACGAATCCGTCGTGGACCGGCGGTGCCGGCAGCCCGGCCGAGGCCGTTGCGGTCTACCGGGACGCGGCCGCCCAGAAGTCGGAGCTGGATCGCCAGGAGAACAGGGAGAAGACCGGCGTCTTCATCGGTGCGACCGCAACCAACCCGGTCAACGGCGAGCCGATCCCGGTCTTCATCGCCGACTACGTGCTGATGGGCTACGGGACCGGCGCCATCATGGCCGTGCCAGGCCAGGACGAGCGTGACTGGGAGTTCGCCGAGGCCTTCGACCTGCCGATCATCCGCACGGTCGAACCGCCGGGCGACTTCGACGGGAAGGCGTACATCGGCGACGGTCCGGCGATCAACTCGTCGTTCCTCGACGGGCTCGAGGTCGATGCGGCCAAGGCGAGGATCATCGAGTGGCTCGAGGCGGAGGGCCACGGCAACGGCACCGTCACCTACAAGCTCCGGGACTGGCTGTTCAGCCGTCAGCGCTACTGGGGTGAGCCCTTCCCGATCGTGTACGGCACCGACGGCGAGCCCCGCCCGGTCCCCGAGGAGGCGCTACCGGTCGAGCTGCCCGACCTGATCGACTGGGCCCCCCGGGCGCTGGACGTCGACAGTGCCCCGGAGCCCCCGCTCGGCCGGGCCGAGCACTGGACGACGGTCGAGCTCGACCTCGGCGACGGGCCGACGACCTATCAGCGGGAGCTGAACACGATGCCGCAGTGGGCCGGGTCGTGCTGGTACTACCTGCGCTACCTCGACCCGACGAACGAGAACGAGATGGTCGACCCCCGGGTCGAGCAGTACTGGCTCGGCGACCCCGACGGCCGGGTCGGCGGCGTCGACCTCTACATCGGCGGGGTCGAGCACGCGGTGCTGCACCTCCTCTATGCCCGGTTCTGGCACAAGGCCCTCTACGACCTCGGCCACGTGTCCGGTCCCGAGCCGTTCCAGCGCCTGTTCAACCAGGGTTACATCCAGGCCTACGCCTACCAGGACGACCGCGGCATCTACGTCGAGGCCGACCAGGTGGTCGAGCGCGACGGTCGGTTCTTCTTCGGCGACGAGGCGGACGCCCCCGAGGTCTCCCGCTCGTACGGGAAGATGGGCAAGAGCCTGAAGAACTCGGTGACCCCGGACGACATGTACACCGAGTACGGGGCCGACACGCTGCGCCTGCACGAGATGTTCATGGGTCCCCTCGATCAGGACCGGGTGTGGGACACCACCGCGGTGGTCGGCTCCCATCGCCTTCTGCAGCGGGTGTGGCGCAACATCGTCGACGAGGAGACCGACGCCGTGATCGTCGCAGACGAGCCGGCGAGCGACGACCTCAGACGATTGCTGCACCGCACGATCGCCGAGGTCGGCGCGGACATGGACGGCCTGCGGTTCAACACTGCGATCGCCAAGATCACCGAGCTGAACAACGAGCTGACCAAGGCAGACGGGCAGACGCCACTCGAGGTGGCCGAGCCACTGGTGCTGATGCTGGCACCGCTGGTCCCCCACGTCGCCGAGGAGCTGTGGCAGCGACTCGGGCACGACGAGTCGGTGGTCTATCAGCCGTTCCCGGAGGCCGATCCGACCCTGCTGGTCGACGACACGGTGGAGATCCCCGTCCAGGTCAACGGCAAGGTGCGGGCCCGGGTGACCGTGACCGCCGACGCCGACGAGGCGGCGATGCGGGCCGCGGCCCTCGCCGACCCGAAGGTGGTCGAGCAACTCGGCGGCGACGAGCCCCGCAAGGTCATCGTCGTCCCAAACAAGCTGGTCAACGTCGTCGTCTGACGGTGGCCGACGATGTTCGGTCGGTCGGTGGCCCGGGGCTCACCCGGACCGGCGCCCGCCCGACGTCGACGTCAACGTCAACGTCAACGTCAACGTCAACGTCAACGAGGTTCGATCCGGTACACGCAACGCTCGTCACCCGAGAGCAGGTGCTGCTCGCGGGTGACGGTCGTGTCCGGGCCGAGGACCTCCTGGAACAGCTCGAGCTCGGCTCGGCACAGGCCTTGACAGGTCTTGGCCGCATCGCAGATCGGACAATGATGCTCGATGAAGAATCGTCCCCGGCCGTCATCGGCGTCGACGACCTCGGCCATGTAGCCCTCGTCTGAGCGAATCTCGGCCAGCCCGACCAGCGGGTCGGACCGGTCGGCCAACCTGGTCGAGTAGTCGGCCGTCTGCTCGGCGGTCCTGGCGGCGATGACGGCATCGAGCCCGACGTCGCCGACGGCGGTCCGGATCGATTCGATCAACGAGACGGTGAGGTCGGCGTGGCGGTCGGGGAAGAGGTCAGCGGCCAACTCGGTCAGCGACCACTCGACCGGTGGCCGACCGGCGCCGCTGCTGGCCCGTGGCGACGACCGGACGAGGCCGTGGTCACCCAGGTCGTTGAGGTGCAGGCGGATGGCCTCGGTCGAGAGCCCGAAGCGCTCGGCCAGCTCGGGTCCGGTCTGGGCCCGACGCTTGAGCACGTCGACGATGCGGCGCTTGGCCGAGCTGAGCTGCGGCGGTGTCGGCTGCCGGTCGTCACCCACACCGTCACCGTACCCAGGCGTGCCCTATTTGCCAAGTCATAACTTGACAAATAGGCGCGGTGGGCGGACGATGGCCCCATGGAGACGCTCGCTGGTTCCCTCGACGACCTGAAGACCAACGGCCACCTGGTGACCAAGGTCGGGCGACAGCCGGTAGCGGTGTTCTGGCACGAGGACCGGGCCTGGGCCATCGACGACCGCTGTCCCCATCTCGGTCTCCCACTCCATCGGGGCACCGTCGAGTCGGGCATGGTCACCTGCCACTGGCACCACGCCCGCTTCGACCTGTCGTCGGGCTGCACCCTCGACCCATGGGCAGACGACGCCGCCGCCTACGACGTCGAGATCCGCCGGACCGACGACGGCGTCGCCGGCGAGCAGGTCTGGGTCACGGCCCGGACCGATGGCGACCCGCGGGGCCGCCTGCTGGCCCGGCTCGAAGACGGCCTCGAGGACCAGATCACCCTGGTCATCGCCAAGTCGGTCCTCGGGTTGCTCGACCTCGGCGAATCGCCGACGACCATCGTCGCAACGGCCGCCCGCTTCGCCGCCCGCAACCGGTGCGGCGGCTGGAGCAGCGGGCTGACCGTGCTGTGCGCCATGGCCGGGGTGCTCGACGACCTCGATCCGGACGACCGGCCACTCGCCCTGACCCAGGCGCTGGCCTTCCTGGCCGCCGATGTCGCCGGCAACGCCCCCCGCTTCCCCCTCGACCCGCTCAACGGCACCGAGGTCGGCATTGGCCGGTTGAGCGACTGGTACCGCCGGTTCATCGACACCCGCTCCGGCGATGCGGCGGAGCGGGCACTGGCAACGGCGCTGCAACGCCTCGATCAGCCCACGGTGCTCGATCAGTCCGCCGATCCGGGCGAGTCGAGCACTCGCGCCGACATCGAGGCCATGATGTTCGCTGCGGTCACCGACCACGTGTTCATCGACGAGGGCCACACGATCGACTTCACCAACAAGGCGTTCGAGCTGATCGACCTCCTCGGCCCCGGGACCGCCCCCCAGCTGCTGCCGACACTCGTCCACCAGACGGCCGGGGCGACGCGCCACGAGGAACTGTCGGAGTGGCGCCACCCCCATGACCTGGCCGCCCTGCTCGGCGAGACCACGCTGTCGTCCGGACCCGGCTGGGGTGACGACGGGGCCGTCGCCGCCCTCGGTCACGAGCTGCTCGTCGACGATCCTCGCCACGTCGTCGACGCCCTCGTGAAGGCCGGTGAGAACGGGGCGTCGGCGGAGGAGCTGGCCAGGGCCGTCGCCCTTGCCTCAGCGCTGCGGATCGTCCGCTTCCACACCCAGAACGATCATCGGGACTGGAACTCGGTTCACCACGGCTTCACCACCGCCAACGCCGTCCACCAGGCGGTCGGTCGCAACCCGACGCCGGAGCTGCTCCGTGGCGTCCTGCACTCGGCGCTCAAGGTGTACCTCGATCGCTTCCTCAACGTGCCGGCGGCCCGACCGCCCCAGGCCGAGACCGGCTCACTCGACGCACTGGCCGCCTGCTGGGAGACCCAGGGCCAGGTCGACGACGCCGGGCGGGAGGCCTACGGCTACCTCGCCGACGGCGGCGACCCCGCAGCGCTGATCGCCGCCCTCGGGTCCGCGCTGCTGGCCGAGGACGCCGGGTTCCACTGGTTCCAGCTCTACGAGGCCGCCGTCCGCCAGCACCGGGCCTGGCCGGCCGGCTCCGAGGAGGGCCGTCTCGTCCTGGTCGCCTTCGCCCGGTTCCTGGCCGCCCACACCCCGACCCGCCGCGAGCGTTCGCGTGTCGTCGACATCGCCCGCCGCCTGCGTCGTGGCGAGGAGCTCTTCGAGGCCACCACCGCCTGAGCCGGACCGGCACCGCCCGAGACCGAGGGGGCGGTCCGCCCCGGGGTCGCCCCCTCGCCATCGACGGAGACCTCATCGACACGTCGGACTAAAGCGACGCCACCAGGTCCCGAAAACACCCTGTATGGCACTGGATTCGCTGCGCCGACATCTCCCGGACGGACGGGCGATCGACGACGAGCAGTTCGAGATCCGCCACCGCATCATCGGGTGGGTGCTCGTCGCCCACGCTCCGGCCCTGGTCGCCATCGGGATGGTGAACGGCTTTGCGGTGTGGCACACCGTGCTCGAGACCTCGCCGGTGCTGGTGCTGGCGGCGCTCGGGTTCAGCCGCATGCACCGGCTCCCCCGCTCGATCGCGACCTGCCTCGGGCTCGTCTACGCCGCCTCGACGCTGGTCCACTTCACCGGCGGGATCATCGAGTCCCACTTCCAGTGGTTCGTCGTCTTGGCGCTCGCCGCCCTGTACGTCGACCTGCGTCCGTTCATCGCTGTCGTGCTCTACACCGCCATCCACCATGCGGTGATGAGCATCTACGACTCGACGCTGGTGTTCGAGCACGAGCGGGGCCAGGAGAACCCGTTCCTGTGGACCGGCGTGCACGTCATCTTCGTCGTCATGCTGATCGGGGCCCTGGCCATCAACTGGTACACGCTCCAGGTTCAGCACCAGCGATGGGTCGAGGCCTCGGCCGACCAGCAGGACCTGATCGAGCGTCAGGCTGCGCTGGCCGAGGAGAGTGCCGAGCTGGCCCACCGCCACGAGCACGCACTGCATCGGCGCCAGGCCCAGGGCGAGGAGCTGGCCGCCCGCTCGGCCGAGCTGGTGGCCGTGTCCGACTCGGTCCGAGACATCATCGGCTCGACGTCGACGGCGATGGGCGAGATGACCGAGTCGGCGTCGACGGTCAGCGACCTGGTCCGCGACGTCGTCGGCCTCGCCCGTCAGGCCGACGAGGAGACGTCGGTGACCCGGGCGGCCGTCGAGGAGCTCGAGGAGCAGAGCCGCCGGATCAACGAGATGGTCGATCTGATCGCCGAGATCGCCGACAAGACGAACCTGCTCGCGCTCAACGCCACCATCGAGGCGGCACGAGCCGGGGAAGCCGGTCAGGGTTTCGCCGTCGTCGCCACCGAGGTCAAGAGCCTGGCCCAGCGGACGTCGGATGCCACCGAACAGATCCGGTCGATGACCGACGAGGTGCAGGGCAAGATCGCCTCGTCGTCGACCCGGGTCGCCGGCGTCGCCGATCTCGTCCGTTCGATCTCCGAGCGTCAGAACGACGTCGAGTCGCAGATGGACCTCCAGCGGGAGAACGTCGGCCGAGCCAGCGGCGATGTCGAGCTCGCGGGCACCACCATCCTCGAGGTCATCCAGGGCATCGAGGAGCTCAACGCATCGGCCGGCAACGACCTGGGCGACCGGGACCTCGCTCACGGCGTGGCCGAGACCGCCGCAGCCCGCTGACCTCACACGGTTGTGTCGCAGCCACGGCGGGCGCGGCCAGGACACGCCGACGAACCATGACATGACAAACGTGTAACAGCTACGCGCATCACCGGTCCCCCGGCCCACCTCGGGCGTCTAAGAAGGTGAGTGGGGCCTCGGCCCGGCGGCGAACACGGAGGTGAGGCATGGGGATCGGGAGTCGGGCGACGGCTCGGAGCACCGGTGGACCCCGGAACCCGGTAGCCAGGCGTGCGCTGACCACGACCCTCACGCTGGCGCTCGGCCTGGCGCTGTCGGCGTGCGCTGGCGATCAGGTCGCCGGCACCGAGGACGGTCCGGACGGCACGATCGCCTCGGCTGACACGACGGCGCCGGACCCGACCGGCCCGACCGCCGCCGATGGTGCCGGCGAGGCGACCCCAGACGCAGTCGACGGAGACGAGGCCGAGGGAGACGAGCTCGACGGAGACGACGGGGCGAACGGCGATGGAGACCGCGGTGGCGCCGACCGGCCGGACGAGTCCACCACGACGACCGCCCGCCAGACGACGACCACGACCGAACCGGAGCCCGAGAACCTGCTCGAGCCGGTTGGTCCGGACGACGACGGGGACGATGTCGTCGCCCTGCAGACCCGGCTCGACGAGCTCGGCTTCTCCACCGGCCCGGCCGACGGCGACTACGGCAGACGAACCGAGAACGCCGTCCGGGTGTTCCAGGAGCTCGTCGACCTCCGCCCGACCGGCCGAGCCGACACCAGGACCATGCGGGAGCTGGCGACCTACACCTACGACGGGCTGCTGCTCGTCGCCGGCGACGAGGGCGACGACGTTGAGGAGCTCCAGGAACGACTCGCCGGCGGCCCCTTCGACCCCGGCCAGATCGACGGCGTGTACGGCGGGGCCACCATCGCCGCGGTGTGGGCGCTCGAGAAGCTGGCCGAGATCCCGATCGACGGCGACTGGGGACCGGCCGACGAGCTGGCCTGGCGCAAGCTGATGGACGGCGAGGTCGGCGGCCCCGAACGGGCGAACGCCGAGCGCTGGGTCGAGGTCGACCTGTCGCAGCAGCTGATGAAGGTCTACGACCCGGGTGAGACCGTCCCGGTGCTCGTCAGCCACGTGTCGAGCGGCAGCGGGATCCCCTGGGAGAACGAGGACCACCGCGGCAACTCGGTGACCCCGAAGGGCGACTTCCACATCAGCCGCCGCATCAGTGGGTGGCGGGAGTCGAGCCTCAACATCGGTCGGCTCTACAACCCGCTGTACTTCAACGGCGGCATCGCCTTCCACGGGGCCACCTCGGTCCCGCTCTACCCCGCCAGCCACGGCTGCGTCCGGGTCCCGATGCACATCGCCGAGTACCTCCCCGACGAGCTGCCGAACGGGACTGCGGTCCACGTCATGGCCTGACCGCCGGACCGTGGCCCGACCGCACGAGCGGCCGTGGCGGGCCGCGCTACCGGGTGGCCGGCGACGATGCCGACGACGCCGGCCGGTTGACCGTCTGTTCCGCCGTCAGGTCGAGCACCGTCGGCGGGGGCTCGACCGGGGCGGCGGGACGCCGCACCACGGTCGGCCACCAGTTGATCGAACCGGCGACGGCCAGGAACGACGGGACGAGCAGGGCCCGGACGAGGAAGGCGTCGACCAGGACGGCCAGCGTGATGCCGAGGCCGAGGATCTTCAGGTGGGTGACCGATCCAGTGGCGAACGACAGGAACACCACCGACATCAACAATGCCGATGCGGTCAGGATCCGCCCGGTGCGCTGCAGGCCATCGACCGTCGCCGCTCGGCTGTCGCCGGTGACGAGGTAGCGCTCCCGGATCCGGGCGAGCAGGTACACCTCGTAGTCCATCGACAGGCCGAAGGCCACGGCGAACATCAGCATCGGAACGGTGACGTCCGTCAGACCCGTCGGGGTGTAGCCGAGCAACCCGGTCAACCGGCCGTCCTGGAAGATCCAGACGATGGCGCCGAACATGGCCGACAGGCTGACCAGGTTGAGGACAAGCGCCTTGATCGGGGCAACCACCGATCGGAACAGGGAGGCCAACAGCACCCCGTTGATGACGAGGATGGCGGCGACGACCCAGGGCAGGCGTTGGAGGACGTGGTCGGTGTTGTCGACGAAGCGGGCGGCCTCACCCCCGACGACCACCGGCACCGGGCTCGGCAAGGCCCGGATCGCCTCGACGAGGGCCCGGCCATCACCCGAGATCGGCTCGACCTCGGGGACGACCGTCAGCGAGCCGGGACCGGCCGCAACCCGGGCGACGCCGTCCAGTTCGGCGAGATCGGCGGCGTAGGCCTCGATGTCCGGTGCGGTTGCATCGACGCTCGCCTCGACGAACACGACCGAGACGGCGCCACCCTCGAGTCCGGGAAAGCCGGAGCGGATCCGGTCGTTCACCCGTCGGGACTCGACGGTGTCGGGGAGGACCCGGTCGTCGTTGAGGCCGAGCTCGATGCGACGGACCGGGCTGGCGACGACCAGCAGCACGATCAGCACGGCACCGCCGACCAGCAGCGGCCTGGCCATCACGGACCGGGCCAGCCGGGCCCAGCCCCGACCGTTGCGACGGTCGCCCCGGACGGGCCAACGATCGATGGCCGGGCCGAGCACCATGATCGCCGCCGGGAGCACGACGAGGCCGCCGACCAGCGAGAGCAGCACGACCACCGACCCGGCGTAAGCGAACGACCGCAGGAGCGGGGTCGAGAACAGGAGCAGCGCCGCCAGGCTGGCGGCGGTCGTGAGCCCGCTCAACAGGATCGCCGGCCCGGCCCCGAGCAGGGCCGCCCGCACCGCAGCCGCCCGCTCGACCCGGTCCGGTACCACGGAGCGGTCGGCGATCGCCCCGGCCGCCTGCTCGGCCCGGTGCTCCCGGTAGCGGTCGACGAGGAACAGGGTCATGTCGACGGCCATGGCCAAGCCGAGGGCCGTGGCCACGCTGCGGGCGAACACCGAGACCTCGGTGACCTCGACCAGCGCCCGCAGTACGGCGACGGTACCGAGCACGGCGACGGCGGCCACCACGAGCGGAAGTGCGGCGGCCACCGGCGTCCGGAACACGAACAGCAGCAACAGCATGCTGAGGGGCAGCGCCAGCAGCTCGGCCCGGACGAGGTCGGTGTCGGTGGTCTCGATGATGTCGTGGCGGGTCGGGCCGACGCCACCGACCTCGACCGTCACCCCGTCTGGCCACGTCCCGGCCCGCAGCTCCTCGACCACGATCGCCGACACCGACTGGACCTCCGGGTCGGTGCCGGCGATGTGGGCGACGACCAGCCCGCCGATGCCGTCCTCGCTCCGGAGTCGCTCGCGGCCGGGCCCGGTGTCCCAAGCGGTGTCCCGGATCTCGATCTCGGGGTTGGCGGCGAGCCCGCTGCGGACCTGCTCGGCCACGGCCTCCGCCGCCTCGCCGATGGCCGGCCGCTCCTCGATCAACACGACCAGGTTGGGTGAGCCGATGTCGCCGGCCGCAGCCAGCAACTCGGCCGCCTCGACCGAGTCCGACCCCGGGACCTCGTTCCCGCCCGTCGACAGCTGCGATGAGAGATCACCACCCCAGGCGGCTGCGGCGACAAGTGCGACGAGCGCCCCGAGCAGGATCGTCCTCGGTCGGGTGACGACGAGATGGCCGAGTCGGGCCATCACCGTTCGACCGGGCCCGACTCGGCCAGCACGTCCCGCACCTCGTCGAGCACGACCCCCATCAGCCGGAGGGCCAGCTCGGCGTCGAGGTGCAGGTCGTGCCGGTCGCAGGCAACCGGCCGCACGATCGGGCGTTGCGACGGATCGAGCGAGTCGACGACCTGCTCGACCGATTGGAGGGCGACCCAGGGGTCGTCGTCGCCAGGGAGCAGTGTCGCCCGGTTCCCGATGGCGGCCAGGTCACGGCGGGTGGCCTCGGCGGAGACCATCCGGTGCTCGACGCAGTCGCGCCGGAAGGCGACCGCATCGACCTGGCTGCCGAGCACCGGCATCCGCTCCGGGAGCTCGGGCTCGTCGACGGCGAACCAGTCACGTCCGAGGATCGCACCGAGCGTCGCCCGGACGTCGACCACCGGGATCAGCAGGACCGCCCGGGGGGCGAACGGGGTCGAGGCCAGGGCTCGCATCGTGGCCCGAGCCCCCATGCTGATCGCCACGACCACGTGCGGCCGATACCGCTCGACCGCTCGCCGGCAGTCGTCGGCGAAGTCGGACAGCCGGAAGTCGGTGATCTCCCCGGTTCCGGCGCCGACATGGTTCCGCGGGTCCAGTCGGAGCGACTCGCACCCCTCGGCGTCGAGGGCGGCAGCCAGCAGCTCCAGGGCGCTGGCGGGGACGCCGAACGGGGGGACGAGCAGGCAGCGTCCGGCCGGACCGGCGCCGTTTCGGTGCACGGCGGCGTACCCTTCGCCGGCCGGCAGACAGTCGATCGTGGTCATTCGTGTCACTCTGCGCAGACGCCGGTTCCCGATTGGTAGACGCGGTCGCGGCCGGTGCTATACCGGGGCCAGCTCCGCAGGAGGAACCGGGTCACCGGCACCAACGGAGCGGCACGACGTGAGGGAACGAGACACGGGCCTGCAGATCAGGCTGCTCGGTGGGGTCGAGGCTCGGCTCGACGACCGCCCACTTCCAACTGGACCACCGCTCCAGCGGGCGCTCCTCGGCGCGCTCGCGGTCGACGCCGGCCGTCGGGTCTCGGTCGACGAGCTCATCGAACGCCTGTGGAGCGGGATGCCACCCCGGAGCTCACCGAAGAGCGTCCAGAAGTACGTGTGGGCCCTCCGCCAGCAGCTCGGGGCCGACGCCATCGCCCGGCACGATCTCGGCTACGCCCTCCGGGTGCCGGTCGAGGCGGTCGACATCCACCGCTTCGAGCGGGAGCTCGGCGCAGCCAGGGCCGCCGTCGCCCCCGACGACCGGGTCGAGCGCCTCGGCGCCGTCCTCCGGGCCAACCGCGGCCGGCCCCTCGACGGGATCGACAGCGACTTCGCCCTACGGGAGCGGGCCCGGCTCGAGGGCCTCCGCCTGGCTGCGGCCGAGGACCGCCTGGCTGCGGCGCTCGAGATCGGTCGCCACGACCTGGTCGTGGCCGAGGCGACCGAGCTGACCGGCGAGCACCCGTTCCGCGAGCCGCTGTGGCGCTCGCTGATGCTCGGCCTGTACCGCAGCGGCCGCCAGGCCGATGCGCTGCGGGCCTACGCCGACCTGCGGGTCCGCCTGGCCGACGAGCTCGGCATCGACCCGAGTCCGGCGCTTCGGGTGCTGGAGCAGCAGATTCTCGACCATGACCCGGCGGTGGCCGACCCGACCGCGGCGACCGTCGGCGCCCGATCAGACGATGGACCAACCGGCGAAGGACCCGACGGCCCCGGGACGGGCCGAGGGCGCCAGCCGGCGACGCCGGTCGACGAGGTGCGCGACCTGGCCCTCGTGTCGGTGGCCGCCGGCCCGGACGGCGACGGCGACGAGATCGAGGCCACCATCGGCCGATGGGGCGGGCGGCCGGCCGACGGCCATCGCGGTCTGCTTGCCGCGTTCGGCCTCCCGGCCGACGAGGAGCACCTGCAACGGGCGGCCGCAGCCTCACTCGAACTGCACGAGCGTGGTCACCGGGTCGCCCTGGTCGCCGGCCCGGTCGTCGTCCGCGAGCGGGGCGAGCGCATCGACGTCGGTGGCGAGTCGATCGAGCGACTGGACGAGCTCCTGACCGCAGACGACGACCTCGACGGCAGCCCAGCCGGTCCGGCGCTCGACCAGCGGACCGGGCGACGGCTCAGCGATCTCGCCGCCATCGGTTCGCGCCACACTGGCAACCTGGTGCTGATGGGTCTCCGGTCGGCACCGGACCGACCGCTCGACGGGCCCTTCGTCGGCCGGGACCGGGAACTGGCTGCGCTCACCGAGCGGTGGGGCGAGTGCCAACGCTCGACGGACCGGCACGTGGTGGTGATGACCGGCGAGGCGGGCATCGGCAAGACCCGGCTCGTCGCCGAGTTGCGGGATCGCGTCGCCCTCGGTCCCGGCCGCTGGCTCGAGGTGGCCTGCCGGCCCGACCGGGAGGGCCCGTACGCATCGATCGTCCGCCTGCAGCGGGCCGCGCTCGGCCCGGACCCGATCGCGGCCATCGACACGGTGCTGATCGAGTCGGGCCTCGCCGACCGGGAGCGGACCTGGCTCCGGAGCCACCTGCTCGTCCTGCTCGACCACGACACCCCCCGGGACGCAACGACCGCGACCGAGACGATGCGGGCCTGGGCCAGGGCGCTCGAGCTGGCCATCGGACCCGAGGGGGCGGTGTTGGTGGTCGACGACGCCCACGCCGCCTCCGACGGCCTGTGGCGCTTCCTCGACGAGCTGGCGTCCGGCGCCGAGATCCCGCTGCTCGTCGTGCTCGTCGCCAGGCCCGACCTGCTCGGACGCAGCGCCCCCGGCGACGGCACCCCGTCGACGACGATGCCGATCGGCGGCCTCGACGACGCCGCCAGCCGCCGACTGGCCGAGATCCTGCTCGGCCGGGCGGACGCGGCACCGGCGGTGTTCGACGTGAGCCGCCGGGCCGCCGGCAACCCGCTGTTCCTGATCGAGCTGGCCGAGCAGGTCCGCACCACGGGTGAGCCGGCCGAGGCGCCGGCGACGGCCAGGACGCTGATCGCCTCGCGGGTAGACCGGGCCGGCGCCGTGCCCCGCCGCATCGCCCAGATCCTGGCCGTCGCCGGCCACCCGGTCGATCTGGAGATGCTCGGGGCCATGACCGACCTGGCTCCGGCAGAGCTCGATCGGGGCGTCCGGGAGCTGCACCGTCGCCGGCTGGTGGTGACGAGCCGGAGCGAGCCGAGCGCCCACCGCATCGCCCACCCGCTGGTGGCGGAGGTCGTCGCCGCCCAGGTACCAGACGGGCGCCGGATGGAGATCCACGATCGGGCCTCCGGCTGGCTGCGCCGGCGGAGCGACTGGAGGTCGCTCGACGTGCTCGAGCGGGCCGCCACCCATGCGGCCAAGGCGTGGCGATTGGCGGTCGAAACCGGTGGTGCCGAGGCCGCAGCGTTGGCCGAGCGATCGGCCGCACTCGACGTGGAGGTCGGCGAGCGACTGGAGCCGATCGACGCCGAGCGGAGCTACGTCACCCTGCGCCGGGCGGCCCAGAACCTGCGACCCGGTACCCGGCCGTGGGCGTGGGCGTCGTACCTGGCCGGTCGGGTGGCCGGCGACCTCGGTCGTTGGGACGACGCCGAGACCCACCTGCTCGGCGCGATCGCCACCGCCGGCCATCTGGGCGACCGGCGGCTGGAGGCGCTGGCCCGGGTCAGCCTGGTCAACGAGCGCCGGGTCCGCGGCGCCGCCCGCGAGCCGGGCGACATCGAAGCGGCGATCGAGCTGGTCCGTGACGAACCGGGGCCCGAGCTGGCGACCGCGCTGTCGTGGCACCTGGCCGACGTCGCCCTGCTCGGCGATCCTGGCCGGGCGGTTGAGCTGTCGGAGACGTTCCGGCCGATCATCGACCGCCACGGCACCGCCGACGCCCAGGCCCGCTTCCGCCACACCGCGGCGTTCGCCCGCCTCGACCTCGGTGACCGCGACGGCCTCGACGAGCTCGGGCAGGTGCTCGATCTCTGCCTCGACCACGGACTGACTCGCCAGGCGGCCTCGGTCTACAACAACCTCGGCAACAACACCTGGTTCTACGACGGGACGGAGTCGGCGATGCCGGTGCTGGAGGCGGCGCTGACCTTCGCCGACGAGCGGGGCCAGGCCTACGTGTCGGAGTATCTGACCGGGACGCTGCTCGAGGTGTTGCTCGACGCCGGCCGATGGGACCGGGCCCTGACCGTGGCCGACGAACTGCTGTCCCCGTCGCGGGAGTGGTCCCAGGTGGTCGACAGCGCCGCCTGGGTCGCCGGGTGGATCCACCTGTGGCGGGGCCGGCTCGACCGGGCGCTGCCGCTGCTCGGCCCCGAACGGGTCGAGCGGGCCCGCCGGATGGGCGACCTGCAGGTGACGGTGCCGTGGCTGAGCATCGGGGCCGTCCGCTCGTACCTGATCGGCGATCCGACTGCCGCCATCGACCAGATCGACGAGCTGGCCGAGCTGTCGGACGGCCAGGACCGCTGGCGCTGCTCCGACCTGCACCAGGTGGTGCGGATGTTGCTGGCGCTCGACGAGGTCGAGCGGGCCGAGAAGCTCGTTCCGATCGCACCGCTCGGCATGACCAGGCCGGAGCTGGTGCGGGCGACGGCGGCGGCGCTGGTGGCCGAGGCCCGGGGTGATCGGGCTGATGCGGCCGCCTCGTTCGACGACCTGGAGCGACGATGGCTCGTCTTCGGGTGCCCGCTCGAAGCGGCCCTGGCCCGCCGAGCGGGCGATCGGATCGCCGGCCGTCCGGTCGACCACGACGGCCCCGATCCCGACGCGGTGTTGCACCGGCTCGGCGTGTCGTCACCCGACACCTGGTTCGTTACCGGGGGCTGATCCCCACACGAATCGACGGGGGGCGACGTCCTGCCCCGCCTCGGCTGATCTACCGTCGGCCCCCGTCGGTTCGGCGCCGAAGGAGCGTCGCCGACCCAGGAGGGAAACATGCGCGGACATCGTGCCATCGCAGGCGCGGCGGCTGGACTGGCCATGACGGCGGCGATCGTCGTCGGACTGGCCGGGATGGCGGCGGCGGAGCAACCGGAGCCGCCGCCGAACAAGAACATGATCCAGGCGCCGCCACCACCCCCGGAGGGACTCGTTCCCTGATCATCGGGCCGGCGGCCGCGTCACCATGGGTGAGTGGCGGCGCGGTCGCCGGTCGGCTCCTACCATGCCGGGCATGACGACCGGCATCGACATCGGGACCTTCGGGGTCTGGACCAGCCTGCTCGACCTGCAACCGACCACCCGGGTCCGGGAGCTGGTCGCCGAGCTCGACGAGATGGGCTGGGGTTGTCTGTGGCGGCCGGAATCGACGGGTCGCGACCCGATGGTGTCGGCGGCACTGTGGCTCGATGCCTGCCCCCGGATGGCGGTGGCCACCGGGATCGCCCAGACCTACGCCCGCCATCCGCTGACCACGATGGCGGCCACCCGAACCCTCGACGAGGCGTTCCCCGGCCGGTTCCTGCTCGGGCTCGGGGTCAGTCACGCCCCGCTGGTCGAGGGAGTCAGGGGCCTCGACTACTCGACGCCGCTGGCCGACATGGCCGCCCACCTCGATGCCATGGACGCGGCGCCGTTCACCGCGCTCGCCCCCGAGGGGCGACCGCCCCGGATCCTGGCTGCGCTCGGCCCGAAGATGCTGGCGTTGGCTGCGACGAAGGCCGACGGGGCCCACCCGTACTTCACCACCCCGGACCACACGGCGATGGCTCGCGAGATCCTGGGTCCGGACAAGTTCCTGGCCCCGGAGCACATGGTGGTGCTCGACACCGATCCCGACCGGGCCAGGCGGGTGGCCAGGGCCAACATGGCCCGCTACCTGCAGCTGCCGAACTACACCCGCAACCTCGAACGGATCGGCTTCACCGCCGACGACATCAAATCGGTCAGCGATCGGCTGGTCGATGCCATCGTGCTGTGGGGTGATGTCGAGACGATCGTTCCCCGGCTCCGCGAGCACCTCGACGCCGGCGCCGATCACGTCTGCGTGCAAGCGCTCGTCGAGGACCCGTCGGAGCCGCCGGTCGACGACTGGCGTCGGCTGGCCGAGGCCCTGCTCGATTGAGCCCGCTGGTGGCGCTCAGATGCGCCGGGCCCGGCAGGGTTCGCTGACGCACACCGGCACGTCGCCCAGTCCGCCCAGGCCGGCGAGTGGGACACCGGTCAGGCCACCGCTGAGCCCGACGGCGCCGCCGACGACCCGGGACCGGGCGGTCCGGGGCGGTCCGGTCGGGGCCGCTGTCGTCGTGGTCGACTCGACCGTCGTCGACGCACCCGGCGCCTCGGTGGTCGACGGGGTCGGCCCGGTCGTCGGCGATGAGGTGGTCGGCGATGAGGTGGTCGGGCTGGTCGTCGGCGCGATGGTCGGCGAAGACGTTGTCGACCCGGTTGTCGGCGATGTGCCGCCCGGTGACGTCGTCGGCGACGTCGCCCCCGGCGAGGTGGTGGTGGCGCCGGGGCTGGTCGTCGTCGAACCCGATCCGGGGCTCGTCGTCGGCGATGTGCCGCCGCCACCCGGCGAGGTCGTCGTGGTCGCCGGGCTGGTCGTCGGCGTGGTCGGCGCCTGGCTGCCGCCCGGGTCGAGGTAGGTGAACCCGTCGGTGACGAGCAGCACCGTCCCGGCGCTCGGCGAGCGCAGGCTGACGTCGACGGGGCCAGCTTGGGATCGGCTCGGGGCGACGGCGATGATCCAGTTGCTGCTCTGGTAGATCAGGTCCCCCGGCTGGTCGCCGAACCAGACGAACACGAGGCCGGGGAACACACCGTCGATGCTGACCATCGTCTGCTGGTCCATCCACCCCGAGGTCGGCGTGATCGAGTGCACGGCGAAGTCACCGCTGATCGTCGTCGTCGGCGGGGCCCCGCTGGTGGTGGTCGGAGCCACGGTGGTGGTGGTCGGGGCCGGCGCCTGGGTCGTCGTCGGCCCGGCGCTCGTCGGCGCGCCGGTGGTCGGCGCCGGCTGGGTGGTCACGGTCGTGGCCGGCGCGGTCGTCGGCACCGTCGGATTGGTGGTCGCCCCTCCCCCACCAGGGGGCGAGGTGGTCGGGGCCGATGTCGGCGCCACGGTCGTCGGTGACGTCGTCGGCCCGGTGGTCGGCGGGGTCGTCGGTGCCGTCGTCTGTCCCGGGGGTGGCGTGGTTGTCGGCGCCGTCGAGGCGGAGGTCGTCGAGCCCTGGGTGGTGGTCGGTCCCGGCGACGTCGGCGACGGTGTCCCCGGTGACGATGTCGGCGTCGTTCGGGTCGTCGGGGGAACGGTCGGCGACGGGGTCGTGGTGGTGGGCTCGTCCGGCGTCGTCGAAGCCGGCGTCGTCGTCGAGGTCGATCCGGGGGTGGTCGTGGTCGTCGTCGGTTCCTCGACCGGGGCCTCGGGCACGTTGAAGGTCGTCACGTGGGCCTCTCCGAGGCGCACCGTCGGATCGTCCTCTGGCACGGCCTCGACCACCATGGCGTAGTCGCCGGGCGGGAGCGTGGTCTCGAGCCGGGCCCGGTCGTCGGTCCCCTCGGCCAGCAGGATGGCACCGGTCTCGTCGGTCTCGTCGCTCTGCCAGTCGACGAGCACCGGATGCTCGACCAGGCCATAGGGCTGGCCGTCGCGAATGGCGACCAGCGTCGCCTCCCATCGGTAGGGCTCGTCGGCAAGCGAACCGGGCTCGCTCATGGCCAGGTCGGCGATGACGCCGTCCGCCGTTGCCTGGGTCAGCCCGGTCACGCTGACCTCGACCTGGGTCGGGTCACCCTCGATGCCGAGGGCCCAGGCCTGGTTGATCCGCACCGGGTTGGCGGCGAGGCCGGCGTAGGCCGGGGGGCGGTCGGCCGTGCCGACCAACTGGGTCCGGACCTCCTGAGGGTCGAGGTCCGGGTTGGCCGAGAGCACGGCCGCCGCCGCACCCGCTGCAGTCGGCGATGCCATCGAGGTGCCGTTCATGAACGAGTAGCCGCCCGGCACGGTCGACAGGATCAGCACTCCGGGGGCGAACAGGTCGACCGGCGAGCCGTAGTTGGAGAACGAGGCCCTGGTGTCGTCCGGCGCCGAGGCGCCGACGGTGATCATGTTGGCGGCCTCGATGTTGGCCGGCCAGACCGGCTGGGCGTCGAGGCTCACGTTGGCGTTGCCGGCGGCAACGACGACGAGCACGCCGCTGGCCTCGGCGTGGGCGACGGCGTCGATGAGGCCCTTGGCCGCCCACGACGGCGTCCCCGGTTGCGTGCCGAGGGACATGTTGATGACGTGGGCGCCGTTGTCCGCCGCATAGCGGACGGCCCTGGCGATGCCGGAGAGGGTCATACCGCCGGCGCCGTCGACGTTGAGGTCCATGATCTCGACCTCGGGGGCCATGCCGACGACGCCGACGCCGTTGTCGGCCCTGGCGGCGATCGTGCCGGCCACGTGGGTGCCGTGGTTGTTCTGTCCGGCGCTCCAGGGCTGGTTGTCCTCGTCGCCGAAGTCCCACCCGTTGCAGTCGTCGACGAAGCCGTTGCCGTCGTCGTCGACCAGGTTGTTGCAGACCTCGTCGTCGTTGACCCAGTCCTGGCCGGCGAGATCGGGGTGGCTGAAGTCGACGCCGGTGTCGATGACCGCCACCACCACCCCGTCGCCCCGTGGCCCGGCCTTGGCCTCCATCCCGTCGATGTCGGCGTCGACGACCTGCACCGGTGGGTTGTCGAGGCTGGCGAGGTTGTCGCCGGTGTTGTCGAGCGTCCACTGGTACGGCTCGTAGGGGTCCATGGCCAGGGCGATCGGAGGGTCGACGACGGCCTCGAAACCGAGTCCTTCGAGGGTGTCGGCCTCCTCGGCCACGACGGCGAGCGTGCCGTCGCCGATCGGGACGGCGGAGACGACACCGTCGACGGCCAGCAACTCGTCGATGACGTCCTGCTCGGTGAGCGGATCGTCCATCCGGACGATGGGGCGGCCGCTGCTGGCCGACGACGAGCCGACGAGGGCGATGAACCTCCCGGTGTCGTCGTGGAAGCCGGGGACGCTGTCAACGAACACGACGACCGTGTCGTCGTCGAGACGGTCGATCAGGCTCTGGTCGAGGGTCCAGGCGGGATCCGGTGGCGGTGCCGCCGCGTCGACTGGCTGATCGGTCGGTGACCCGTCGCCACCGGCCGCGGTGTCACCGCCGGCGTTCTCGGCGTCGGCGCCCATGTCACCGCCGGCGTCCTCAACCCCGTTCGAGCCCGTCGCCGGCGTCGGGGCATCGACGATGGGGACCGGTGGGCGGACGATGAAGCGGTGGAGCCCGTCCGGGGCCGGCGGTGGAACGGGATCCGGTACCCCTTCGACGACCGGCGGCGCCGGCGGGAGCGACGCCGCCTCGTCGGCCGACGGCACGAGCCCGCACCCGGCCCCGACGAGCGCGACGGCCGGGAGCGCTCGCAGCACCGCACGAACCGCCAAAGGACGACCTCCGACCGACGAGACGAACCCGGTGGCACCGGGGGCCGCTCCATCCGGAGGGCCAACCCCCGCTATCGGCAGATTCGGCCGTGGGACTTGAATGCAGCCGCGAACGGCCGATCAGTCCCGCTTGAGCTCGTTCCGGTCGGTGGGTAGGGTCCGGGCATGCCCGAGCTCGACCACCTGATCTTCGCCGCAACCGACCTCGACGCCGGGGTGGCCCACATCGCCGAGCTGACCGGTTCGACGGCGGTGGCCGGCGGCCGTCACCCGGGAGTCGGTACCCACAATGCGCTGCTGACGTTCGACGAGGTGACCTACTTCGAGATCATCGCCATCGACCCGAGCCAGGACGAGCCGGAGCGCCCGAGACCGTTCGGCCTCGACGACGGGGCAGCTCCCCGCCTGGCCGGCTGGGCCATGCACCCCGCCGCCGGGGAGCGCATCGAGGACCTGGTGGCGATGCTCGTCGGGGCCGGCCACGACCCCGGTCCGGTGCTCGACATGAGCAGGGCCCGGCCGGACGGGACCGAGCTGTCGTGGCGCCTGACGATCGGCGACCCGGCGGACACGCCGGCCGCCACCCCGTTTGCCATCGACTGGGGGGCCTCGCCGAGCCCGGCCCTGTCGCTGCCGTCGATGGGCGGCCTGGTGGAGCTGCGGGTCGAGCACCCCGACGCGGCTGCGAGGGCCGTGGCCGAGGCGGTCGCGGCCGCCGTCGATCAGACGGTGGTCGTCAGCGACGGCGCGCCGAGGCTGACCGCGGTGGTCGACACGCCGGGAGGCCGGGTCGAGATCAGCTGAGGTCGATCCGGGGAGCGGCCCTCAGGCGTCCTCGACGAGCGCCCGGAGCTTGCCCATCGTCTCGACCTCGTCCTGGCCCGGGGCCAGGTTCACGTTGAGCACGCTGACCCCGGCCTCCTTCCAGACGCCGAGGCGCTCCTTCACGTGGGACTCGGGCCCGACGAGGCTGGAGCGCTCGAGGAAGTCCTTCGGCACCTTGGCCGCCGCCTCGGCCTTGTGACCGTCGAGGTAGAGGTCCTGGATCTCGATGGCCTCCTCCTCGTAGCCGTACTTCTTGGCGATCGTGTTGTAGAAGTTCTTGTCACGGGCGCCCATGCCACCCCAGTAGAGGGCGGTGGCCGGTCGGGAGAGGTCGTGGACCTTGTCGGCCGCCTCGCCGACGAACTCGTCGCCGATGGCGACCATCGCTCCCGCGGCGATGTCGAGCCGGCCGAGCGACTCGTCGCGCTTGGCCTGCCCGGCCTTCAGGTCGTCGCCCCAGACCCGCTGGAACTCGTCCGGGACGAAGAACACCGGCAGCCAGCCGTCGGCCGAGCGGGCGGTGGCCTTGACCGACAACGGCATCAGCGACGCCCAGTAGATCGGCACCTCGCTCCGGACCGGGTGGTTGATCAGCTTGAGCGGCTTGGCCAGCCCGGTCCCCTCCCCCTCCGGCAGGGGCAGCTTCACGGTCTTGCCGTCGTACACGAGCGGCTCGCGCCGAAGGGTCTGGCGGACCACGTCGATGTACTCGGAGATCCTCGCCATCGGTTTCTCGTACGGCACGCCGTGGAAGCCCTCGACGACCTGGGGGCCGCTGGCCCCGAGGCCGAGGATGAACCGCCCGTTCGACACCATGTCGAGCCCGGCCGCGGTCTGGCCGATGGCGGCTGCGGTGCGCGAGTACACGTTGAGGATCCCGGTGCCGAGCTCGATCCGCTCGGTCCTGGCCGCCAGGTACCCGAGCTGGCTGACGGCGTCCCAGCTGTAGGCCTCGGCCACCCAGGCCACGTCGAGCCCGGCCTTCTCCATCTCGACCACACGGTCGACGGCTGCGGCGAAGTCGCCGGCGTAGTTGATCGTCGTTCCCAGCTTCATGGCCGCCGATCGTAGCGCTCGCCCCGGGCCGGGACCGATTCGCCGATCGGCTCCCCCGCTGGCGGTCGGTTAGCGTCCGTCCATGATCACCTGCATCCGCCGGGCCGACTGGGTGGTGGCGTGGGATGGTGGGCGACACGTCTACCGACGCCATGTCGATCTGGCCTTCGGCGACGGAACCGGCGACCGGGCCGGGGATGCCGACCGCATCGTCCACCTCGGGCCCGACTACACTGGCCCGGCCGACCGCGAGATCGACGGAACCGACCGGCTGCTGCTGCCGGGACTGGTCAACGTGCACTCGCACCCGTCGTCCGAGCCGATCAACAAGGGCTATCGCGAGGAGTTCGGCAACCCGTTGCTCTACTGGAGCCCGCTGTACGACCGGGCCGGGCTGCTCCGCACCGGTGACGACGAGGCCCGTCTGGCGGCGACCGAGCTAGCCCTCGGCGAGATGTTGACCAGCGGCGTCACCTCGGTCTGCGACCTGGCCGCGCCGTGGTCCGGGTGGCTCGACACCCTGGCCGGCTCCGGGATGCGGGCCTGGGCCGTCCCCGGCTTCGCCTCGGCCCGCTGGGTCCCCCGCACGTCGGCCGACGCCGCATCGGTCGGGATCGTGCACGCCCACGACGTCGACTACGAGTGGGACGAGGCGGGCGGCCATCGGGCACTCGCCGCGGCCGTCGACGCCGCCGAGGAGGCCGACCGCCACCCGAGCGGCCGGCTTGCGGGAATGCTGTCGCCGGCCCAGGTCGACACCTGCAGCGCCGAGCTGATCCGGGCCGCCGTCGACACCGCCGACGCGCACGGCTGGCGCATCCAGATCCACGCCGCCCAGAGCCTGTTCGAGTTCCAGGAGATGACCAGGCGCAACGGCTGCACCCCGATCCAGTGGCTCGATCGCATCGGCGCGCTCCGACCGACGACGACGATCGCCCACGGGATCTTCCTCGACCGGCACAGCTGGACCCGGTGGCCGACCGACCTCGACCTCGACCTCCTGGCGAGCACCGGGACCGGCCTGGCCCACTGCCCGGTGGTGTTCTCCCGCCACGGCCAGGCGGCCGAGGACATCGGCGGCTACCTGCGATCGGGCATCACGGTGGGGGTCGGGACCGACAGCTTCCCCCACAATCTCCTCGAGGAGCTGCGGATGGCAGCGACGCTCGGCTGGTCGACCACCGGTGACGTGCGGTCGATCACGACCGCCGAGCTGTTCACGGCGGCGACGGTCGGCGGTGCGGCGCTGGTCGGCCGCAACGACCTGGGCCGCCTCGCCGTCGGGGCCGCGGCCGACGTGGTCTCGGTCGACCTGACCACCCCGGCCATGCAACCCGTTCGCGACCCGCTCCGAAGCCTGATCTACACCGCAGCCGACCGGGCGGTGGCCGACGTGTTCGTGGCCGGGCGGCCGGTGGTGGTCGACGGACGGGTCATCACGATCGACGTCGACGACGCCGGACGTCGGCTCGACGAGGCCCGCCGACGAGCCGAGGCAACGGCCAGCGATCGTCACCACCTCGGCCGTCCGGCCGTCGACCTCTCACCGCTGACCCTCCCGGTCGGCGACGGGCCCTCGTCGACCTAGACCGTGGCTGGTCTGGCTCAGCCAGTCGGTCCGGAACGGCGCAGCTCCCGCCACTGCCCGCGGTCGGCGAAGACCGCCTGCTCGGCCATGTCGACGGCGTGCTCGCCGGCCCGCTTGATCGCCCGGGAGACCCGATCGAGCTCGATGCCGGCCAGGTGATCGGCGGCCCGCCCCTCCGACAGCCACCGGAAGATGCCACCGTGCAGGTCGTCGAGCTGGCGTTCCATGGCGACGATCCCGTCCACCGATCCGGTGCTGCGGTCGACGACGTCGGCGACGGCGTCACCGACCATCACCTCGAGCAGCGACAGCATGTCGCCGAGGCCGGGCGGCATCGGTTCCTCCCTCGGGAGATGGCCGGCCAGTGCGACCTCGGCCACGTCGACCAGCCCGTCGGCCACCCGCTCCAGGTGGATGACGGTGTTGTCGAGCGCCAGCAGGGTGCGCAGGTCGCCGGCCACCGGCTGGCGGAGGGCGATGATCTCGAGCACCCGATTCACGATGGCCAGGTGGGCCGCGTCGACCCTGGCGTCGGCGTCACGGACCCGCCGCCAGCCCTCGCTGCGGCCGAACGGCAGGCTCCCCTCGAGCGCACCGGCTGCGGACTGGATCATGGCAACGACGTCTCGACCCATGCGATCGACCATCGCCGTCAGCTCCTCGAGGTCGCCGTCGAAGCCCGCTCGACTCGCCGCCGGCGTCGGCGGTGCCAGCCGCCCGACGAGCCGCTCGACCTGGATCGTCAGCTCGTGGCGGAGGCTCCGATAGGCGTTCAGCCCGCCGCCCTCGGGGTCGATCGTCCGCCAGGCCTCGTAGTGGCGGTCGTCGAGGACCGGGATGCGGTCGTGACGGTCGAGCGTGATGATGATGTCGGCCGCCTGCTCGACTTCGGGTGTGAGCGGCTTCGGGAACTCGTCGAGCAGCTCGATACCGATCTCGTGCAGGGCGTGGACGGCCTCGACGAGGAGCTCCCCGGACGGTTGACGGCCGGCCGACAGGGCGACGGCCCGGTCACCAGCCTGGCGCCGGAACAGCGCTGCCGCCATCTGGGAGGCCCCGTCGTTGCGCTGGCAGACGAACAGGACCACCGGCTGATGGTCGACGACGAGGCCCTCGTTCTTGGCCAGCGCTCGCAACCGCTGCCTGGCGAATCGCTCGACGAACACCGGGGCGTGGGCCACCGAAGACGAGCGTCGCGCCAGCTCGGCGCTTGATTCGTCGAGGTACTGCTCCAGCGTCTCCCTGGTCAGTAGCCGACCGAACTCGGCGTCGAGCCGGTTGAGGATCCCGCGGCGCAGGAGCCGGTGTTCGGCGGACGACGTCCGATGCTCGGGAGCCGGGGCGGTCGAGGGTGGTGGCAGCAACGTCATCGTGGTCCTCCGTCAGCACTCAGCGTGCCGACCCCGGCGCCGCTCGACCAGGGTCGGAGGTCCGAATCGGGGCCGGCTCGCACGCCGACCGACCCCGATTCGGGCGATGGGTTCAGCCGTCGTTGGCGGAGGTCGGTTCCGGCGGGGCGTAGGCGTCCAGGTCGCCGTTCAGCTCGCCCTCGGGCAGGCTCGGTGTTTCCGCTGGCTCACCCTCCCTGGTCAGGACCTCGAGCAGGTTCACGCCGGTGGCGTTCTCGATCTGCTCGACCACCGAGATCACGGCGCCGGGGAGCTGACCGGCGACGGCCGCCACCCCGCCGTCGCTCGAACCGCCGCCGTCGATGACGGTGACCTTGTCGATGTCGATGTCGCTCACGGTGTCGGTGATGTGGGCCACCAGGTCGGGCAGCATGTTGAGCAGCATCACGTCACGAGCGTTCGGTCCTGCGCTGGTGAACTCGGACGCCATCCGCTGGAACACCTCGATGTTGGCGTTGCCGTTCTCGATGATCGAGGCGGCCTGGCCACGGGCCTCCAGCTCCATGGCCTCCCGGCGGGCCCGGGCCGGGGCGACCACGTCGGCCTCGAGCCGGCGCCGCTGCAGCTCGATCCGCTCGCCCTCGAGCGTCTGCTCGGCCTCGACCCGCGCCTGCTCGGCGGCGACGTCGGCCCGCTTCTCCGACGACATGGCCTCGGCGTCGAGCTCGGCCTTGCGGACCCGGAGTTTGTTCTCCTGCTCGGCGATGGCCAGGTCGGCCTGGACCCGAGCCAGCTCGGCCCGCTGGCGACCCTGGGCCTCTGCCTCCTGGGCCTCGGCCGCCTGGGCCGCCTCGGTCTCGCGGGCCTCCCGCAACACGCTGGCGGTCCGGCGCCGACCGACGGCGTCGAGGTAGCCGGCCTGATCGGTCACGTTCTGGATCTTGAGCACGTCGAGCTCGAGGCCGAGCGTCTTGATGTCGTCGTCGGCCTCCTCGATCAGCACCTGGGCGAACTTCAGCCGGTCCTCGTTGACCTCCTCGGGGGTCAGCGTGGCCAGCACACCACGGAGGTTGGCCTCGAGGTTCTCCTTGGCGATCTGCTGGATGTACTCGGGCGGTCGGCCGAGGAACCGCTCGACGGAGTTCTCGAGGATCCCCTCACGGCTCGCGACCTTGATGTTGGCGACGCCCTGCACATCGAGCGGGATAGCGCCCTTCGAGTAGGCGTTGGTGACCGAGACCTCGATCGGGATCGTGTTGAGGTCCATGTACTCGACCTTCTCGATGAGGGGGATCCGCAGGGTCCGGCCGCCCTTGATGACCCGGTAGCCGACCGTGCGACCATCCGGGAGCGACCGGCTGCGACCGGAGACAACGGCCACCCGGTTCGGCGGGCAGATGATGATCAGACCTCGGATGGCCAGGGCCACGGCGATCAGGGCGGCCGCACAGAAGGCGGCAATGATGAGCGGCAACATGTCAGCTCTCCTCTCCCGAGTCGAGCGCAGCCAGCGATGTGACCATCGCCGTGCCGTTCTCGATCTCCACCACGACGACGGACGCTCCGACGTCGAACCGTTGCGCCATCCCGTCGTCGACGGGACGGGCGACCATGTAGTGCGGCTGCCCGCCGAGATCGATCCGGACCCGGCCCGGGTGCCCATCGCCCATCGGGAGGACGACGACACCGGGGCGGCCCTCGAAGGTCCGGTCGCTGATCTGTGACGTCGCCTCGGAGCTGCGGACCAGGCCGAACAACACCGAGTTCGACACCGAGGCGAACCCGCCGACGAGCGACGAGCTGACGAACGTGAGCACCGAGCCGTAGTCGAGCGCCGTGAGCACGAGCCCGACGAGTCCGAAGAAGGCGGTGAAGAACACGATCGTCCTGAACGAGACCAGGCTGGCGAAGATGGCGCCGAGCGGTCCACCGCCGACGGCGTCGAACCCGCCGCCGGATTCGCCGTCCAGCTCGACGTCACCGCCGACGTCGACCTCGACCTCGACGTCGGCATCGAGATCGAGCCCGCCGGCCTCCAGCTCGCCGCCTCCATCGAAGTCGGCGCCGCCGATGTCGAGGCCGCTGAGCAGCATCGGCACCAGGAAGATGCCGCCGAACAGTGCGGCCGCCGCATAGACCCAGATCATGTCTCCCCCTTCGCTCCCCTGGCACCGGACAGCACGGCATCGACGCCGGATCGGACCGCGTCCCAATCGGCCTCCCAGGCGTACAGCACGTCCCGACCGAGGTCGGTGGCCGAGTAGACCTTCCTGGCCGGCCCGCTGTCGGATTCGACCAGTTCGTGCTCGATCCGCCCACGCTCGGTCAGCCGCTTCAACACCAGGTAGACGCTGGCCTCGCTCGGCACCGAGAGCCCTCGTTCCTCCAGCTTCTGGATCAGGGCGTAGCCGTAGATCGGCTCCTCGACGATCGACGCCAGGACGCACATGTCGAGCACGCCCTTGAGGATCTGCGAATGGTGCTGTTCGACCCGTGAGACCACGTGGGGAGGCTCCTCCTGAACCGCCGACGACCGCTGTTCCGTATCGCTGCTGACGGCACCGCTCGGGTGTTTCGAGCAAGTACGGGCCAGATAGCTTACAGAGCAAGGTACTATGGAATACAGAGTAGGTCAAGCCCCATCGGTGACGCCGAGCTGCCACACTGCTGCGATGGACGACGCGGCGACCGACACCACGGCACCGACCCGGGTGCTCGACCTCGACCGGCAGGCCTGGACGGCCGGGCTCAACCTGGCGGTCAAAGCGGCCCTGATCCTCTCGTTCGTCGTGGCCATCGGGTTCGAGCCGAGCACCGTCGAGGGCAAGGCGATGGGCTTCCGGGCGCCGTTGTTCCTCGCACCCGCCGTGCTCGTCCCGCTCCTCGCCCGCTGGCGCCGCTGGGACCCCTACCCCAACGTCGGCGACGCACTGGCCTCGGCCCCGTTCCTGATCGACACCCTCGGGAACCTCTTCGGGTTCTACGACAACTACCCGGTGACCGACGACGTGCTGCACGCCATCAACTGGATCCTGCTCGTCGGCGCCTACCACGCCTTCCGCTTCCGCTCCGTCACCGACCGCCGCGACGCCATCTTCCTCGGCTACGGCTTCGGCGCCCTGGCGATCGTCTGGTGGGAGGCGATGGAGTGGGCCGTCTCCGAGGACGGGTTCGGCGGCGCCGGCGGGCTGTCGCTGACCTACGAGGACACGATCGGCGACCTCATCCTGTCGAGCACCGGCGGACTCCTCGGCTCGATCCTCGGCGTGTGGCTGCTCGGCCCGCCGGTGGCAGACGCAGCGCGCCGCCGGCTGTCGGTCGGGGGCTGACGGCCGGCTCTCAGCTCGACAGCGCCACCGGCTGGTGGGTCAGGGTGCCGACGTGCAGATCGGTCATCCACTCGGCCGTACCGTCGCGGACCAGCCGCGTCAGAAGCGGTCGACGGGCCAGCTCGGCGAAGACCGCCCGCAGCTCCCACCGGGCCAGGTTGGCCCCGAGACAGAAGTGGGCCCCGTGGCCGTAGCCGACGTGGAAGTTCGGTTGGCGGCCGACGTCGAACCGGTAGGGGTCGGCGAACTGACGCTCGTCGCGGTTGGCCGACGGGTACCACAACCCGACGGTGTCGCCGGCTCGGATGTGTCGACCGTGCAACTCGACGTCGCAGGTGGCGGTGCGGGCGAACTGGATGACCGGGCTGGTCCACCGCACGATCTCCTCGACCGCCGGCTCGACGAAGTGATCGGGATCGTCGAGCAGGCGGGCCAGTTCGTCCGGATGGTCGAGCAGAGCCAGCACACCACGACTGATGGCATTGCGGGTGGTCTCGTTGCCGGCCGCGATCAGCAACGCCAGGTAGCCGTGGAGCTGCTGCTGGGTCAGTGGGTGGCGCTCGCCGTCTGGGCCGGTGACGCCGGCCTGGACCAACGCCGACGTGAGGTCGTCGCCCGGGGAGGCCCGCTTGCGGGCGATCAACGCCTCCAGGTAGTCGAAGAACTCGATCCGTAGCCGGCGACGCATGTCGGCCCGCGTCTCACCTGGCTCGGCCCAGGCCATCGACGGGGTGTCGAAGGCCGAGTCCGTCCAGCGGTGGATGTCGGCCCAGTCGTCGATCGGGAGCCCCATCAGCTCGCAGATCGTGGCCAGCGGCAACCCGACGGCCAGGTCCTCGACCAGATCGGCCCGACCGTCGGTCTCCAGCCGCCGCTCGAAGCCGTCGACGAACCGGCGGGCCAACGAGGCCAGCTCGTCGGCGACGGCTCGGCATCGTGAGGGGGTGAACGCCCTGGCGGTGAGCAGCCGGAACTCGGTGTGGCGGGGATCATCGAGATAGACGAGGTCGTAGGGCTCGTCGGGATCCCAGCCGTAGCGGGCGTCCCGCTTGGCCTTGACCTCCCACAGACGCCGGTCGTGGGCCTCGCTGGCCAGTCGAAGGCGGGGACCACCGTTGATGAACGTCTCGTCGTCGGCGCCGATCCGCTTGACGTCGTCGTAGCGGGTGATGGCCCAGAACGGGGCGATGCCCTCTCGCTCGTACCAGTGGACCGGCGCCTCGTCACGGAGCAGGTCCCAGTCGGCCCACGGGTAGCCCGCCGCCTCGTAGCGGGCGATGTCGTGGATGTCGACGTCGTCGACGCTCCGGGCCCGCCCCGCGGTGGCCGGGCGGCCGGCTCCGGTGTTGCGCTCGGTCATGGTCCCCATCCCCCTCGGAAACCGTGCTGGTCCTGACCCCCCAGGCTAGTGAGGAGCCCGCCCGTGATCGAAACGACGGCCGATCACCGCTCGCCGTCCGCTGGTGCCCGACTGGCCAGCTCCGCTCGGATCTCCGCCCCGTGCTCATCGAGGGTCGGGGCCCGTCCGGGCGCCGGTCCGGCGCCACCGACCAGCTGACCGAACACCGTCAGCCGCCCGAACACCGCCGACTCCTGGTCGACCACGAGCCCGTTGGCGACGGCGAGGGGGGAGGCCGTCAGGCCATGGGTCTCGACGTCGATCTCGTGCTCGCCGCTCCGCCACCGCAGCCGGCCGTCGTCGTCCTCGAACCAGGTGTCGCCGTCGGCCCCGGGATGGTCGAAGCCTCCGAGCTCGTGCGCCGGCCGTCCGGCATAGCGGGTGAACTCGGCGGCCTGCGCCACCATCGTGCTGTGGATCAGCGACGTGCGGACGTGCTGACCACGCCCGTCGCCGGCGGGCGAGCGATCCCGTTGCCACCAGCCGAGCACCACCCCGAACGCGCCGATCAGCGGCGTGGTCACATCGTGGACCGGCACGGTCAGGAACACCGGTTCCCCGCCGTCCGCACCGACGCCACCCTGGGCCGCCATCATCCCGCCGAGGGCCTGGGCCAGCGGGTCGAAGGCGGCCCGGTCGGCCATCGTCTCGTCGAGCCCGTAGCCGGGCGAGGAGAGGAAGACGAGGTCCGGATTGACGGCCCGCAGGGTGGCCTCGTCGCACCCCAGGCGCTCGCTGACCCCGGGCCGGAAGTTCTCGATCACGGCGTCGGCCCGGGCGACGAGGCGATGCAGCTCGGCCCGACCGGCGTCGGTCTGCAGGTCGATGGCGATACTGCGCTTGCCCTGGTTCCAGGACAGGAACAGCGGACCGATGCCACGGAACGGATCGCCGGTCGGGGCCTCGACCTTGATCACCTCGGCCCCGAGCATGGCCAGGTGGCGGCTGACCACCGGGCCGGCGATGAACGACGACAGGTCGACGACCCGCAGGCCACGGAGCGGCTGATCGGCGCCGCCGACGGCGGCCGGTGTCGGCTCGGCGAGGACCTGCCGTCGGTCGGTCCATTCGCCCAGCACCTCGTCGGTGTGCTGCCCGACCAGCGGCGCCGGCCGATCGACGCGACCCGGGGCCGACTCGACGGTGACCGGCAGCCCCATCATCTCGACCGGTCCGAGCTCGGGGTGGTCGACGGTGACGAGCATGTCGTTGGCCTTCACCAACGAGGTCAGCAGGAACTCCTGGCGACGGAGGACCGGTTGGGCCGGAACGTCGGCCTCGGCCAGCAGTTGCAACCACTCGTCGCGGGGCCGGGTGGCAAAGGCCTCGTCGAGGATCGGGGTGATCCGAGCGATCGCCTCGTCCTCG
>JBCCVL010000037.1:0-38163 GCA_039195375.1 Actinomycetota bacterium | reverse complement strand
GTCGGTGGCCACCACGTTGTCGCCGAGACCGAGGGCAAAGACGACCTCGGCGACGGTTCCGTCGAGCGGGATGATGCGGTCGACCGACGAGACCGTGATCTCGGCGCCGGTCGTGTCCGTCACGGTCACCGGCAGGACCGGGTCCGCCTCGGGCTCGGGTGCGGCGGCGGATTCTTCGGCGTCGTCGGCCTGCGCTTCGTCGGAGGCCTTGTCGGTGCTGGACCCATCCAGGGCGCCGTCGGCCGTGTCGGCGCCATCGGCATCGTCGGCCGAGTCCTCGGCGTCTGCGGCCGTCTCGTCGTCGGCCGGGGCCGACGCGGACGGCGATGCCGATGCCGATGACGATCCGCTCGCATCGGACGAGGCGGTCGACTCGGCGCCGTCGTCGCCGCAGGCGGCGACCAGGAGGGCGGCAGCGAGGAGCGCGGCACCGAGTGCTCGATGCCGACCGATGGCCGTGCGGGCCCACCTCGGCCTATCCCGTAGCCGTTCCACTCAGGAGATAGTAGGAGTGCCTAACAGCAGACGCAAACAGATCCCGGTGGCTGTTGTGTGTCATCTGACCCCTCACCGGAGCGCGCCGACGATCCAGGAAGCCGCCCCACGGGTCTCAGCCGTCGGCGTCGAGCGGGGTCCGGGGTCGCCTCGGCGGCGACGGATCAGGCCCCGTTGGTGACGACGATGCGAGCCGCGGCGAACTCGCTGATGCCGGTGGCCCGCTCCCCGACCATCACGGTCAGCGTCCCGTCTGGAGCGATGGCCAGAACCCGGCCCTGGTGCCCCGGCACGATGCCGGCCTTCTCCAGGAATGCCAGCTGCCCGTTCTCCCACTCCAGTTCCTCGGGAATCCGCTCGACCACGAATTCCTCGTCGGCGGCCAGCTCGGCGAGCGGCCTGGCCGAATCGGGCACCGCGTACTCGGTTCCCGGGATCGGGTTGCCGTGGGGACAGGTGGTCGGGTCGTCGAGCAGCTGCATCATCGCCTCCTCGACCTTCGGCGAGATGACGTGCTCCCACTTGCCCGCCTCGTGATGGGCGTCGGCCCAACCGAGCTGCAGCACGTCGGTGAGGAACCGCTCGGCGATGCGGTGACGACGGACGATCGTGGTGGCGAGCGAGCGGCCGGCCTTCGTCAGGGCGATCGTGCCGCCGGCGCGGGTCTCGACCAGACCCTCACCCGACATGCGTTTGACCATCTCGGACACCGCCGGCCGGGAGACCTCCAGACGCTCGGCGATCCGGGCCTGGATCACGTCGATCCCGTCCTCCTCGAGCTCGAAGATCGTCTCGCTGTATTCCTCGAAAGCAGGGTGGTGCTCGGTGGACTCGTAGGCCATGGCCAGATTCTCCTCGTACAGCGTGTGTTCAGGTTATCACGACCCCCCAACGGGAGGAGGGGCCGTGACCGCCGGGTCTCGGACCCCTAGGCCGCGGGCCGCGATGCGCGGTCGGCGGCGTCGAGCAGGTCCTCGATGGTGTCGAGGCACCCACCGCAATCGGTTCCGGCGCCGCAGTGGGCGGCGACGTCGTCGAGCGTCAGCCGGCCACCGGCCAACAGCTCGTTGATGGAGGTGTCGTTGACGGCCTTGCAGTGGCACACCACCATCAGGCGCCTCCCGCCACGATCGTCGAGCCGACGTCTGGCTGCGAGCCAACGATGGGGCCGGGGATGCAGACCTCCTCGCCGTACGGCCTCTCGGCCGACCGCGCCGTGGCCGGTTGCGTGCGGGTGACGGCGATGACCACGGCGAGCGCAACCCCCTCGTCGGTCTGACCGCCAGATGTCATCGCCAGTGTCGGCACAACTCGTGATCCCCTTGAGCCCCGCCGGCAGTCCCCCAACCGCTGCGACGATAGGCATGGCTAACAACTACTGAGAGGTTACACCGAGTCGGGCGCCGCGCCAAGCGGGACGAACGGGGCGGAGATCACCGGCCGCCCGATGCTGCTCCGTTCCTGTCGCTTGCTAGATTAGGTGCACCTAACTGGCCGTCGATCAGCGGCGGCCGACGACGATTCAGCGGTCCGACAACCGGCCTCATGCCCGCCAACGGCTCGACCGCGGCCGGAGTGGCACGGCATCGCTAGCCTGTCGATCGCAGTGAACGTCGGGCCGAGAACACCAGGGAGACGAACGGATGCGGACACGATGGCTCACGACGGCGGCGCTCGGCCTCGGGCTGGCGCTGCTCGCAGGTGCCTGCAGCGGTGGCGACGAGGACACCATCCGGATCTACACCGGCCGCCACTACGACCTCGAGGTGGCGTTCACCCAGTACGCCGAGGAGACCGGCGTCAACATCGAGTTCCTCCGAGGATCCGACGCCGAGCTGCGCGAGCGGATCGCAGCCGAGGGCGAGGACACCGAGGCCGACATCTACATGACCGTCGACGCCGGCAACCTCGCCATCGCGGCCGAGCAGGGCATCTTCGCCGAGATCGACTCGCCGATCCTCGAGGAGGCGATCCCCGACAGCCTCCGCGACCCCGACGGTCAGTGGTTCGCCCTGAGCCGCCGGGCCCGCACCATCGTCTACCACCCAGATCGGGTCCCGGCCGACGAGCTGCCGACCACCTACGAGGAGCTCGCCGGTCCCGACTGGGCCGACCGCATCTGCCTCCGGAACTCGTCGAACACCTACACCCAGTCGCTCGTGGCCAGCATGATCGCCAACATGGGCTACGACGACGCCCTCACGATCGTCGAGGGCTGGGCCGACAACGCCGAGATCCTCCCGAACGACGTGATCGCGATCCAATCGGTGGCCGACGGGCTGTGCGACGTCGCCATCGTCAACCACTACTACCTGGCCCGACTCATGGAGGACGAGCCCGACATCCCCGTCGAGCTGGTCTGGGCCGACCAGGAGGGTCGGGGCACCCACGTCAACATCTCCGGCGCCGGCGTGACCCGGTTCGCCGACGATCCCGACCTGGCCCAGGACCTGCTCGAGTGGCTGGCCACCGACGGCCAGAGCGCCTTCGTCGACGGCAACCATGAGTATCCGGTCAACCCCGACGTGGCGCCGGTCGCCCTGGTCGCCGAGACCTTCGGCAACACCTTCGTGGCCGACCCGGTGAGCGCCGCCGAATTCGGCCTGCTCAACGCCGACGCCGTCCGCCTGCTCGACGAAGCCGGCTACCGCTGAGCCAACCGGCGGTTTCCGTGACCGTGATCGGGACGGGGACCGGTGGCTCCCGAAACGGACCGGGCCCCCGGCCCGAGCCATCGCTCGGGACCGATCATCCCGGGGCGGGCGAGCGGTCGTGACCACCGGGCGGGTCGAGCGATCGGTCGGTGACCGGCTGAGCCTGGCCGGCTGGCCGCTCGGCTCGGTCGTGGTCGCCGCGCTCGTCGTCGCCCCGATCGCCTTCCTCGCCGTCAGCATCCTCGACCCGAACACCGAGGTCTGGCGCCAGCAGTGGGAGACCCGCCTGCCCGGCCAACTGGTCGAGACCGCCGTGCTGCTCGTCGGTGTCGGCGTCGGGACCCTCGCCCTCGGCGGCAGCCTGGCCTGGCTGGTGACCGCCTACCGCTTCCCCGGCTCCCGGCTCTTCGGCTGGTTGCTGATCGCCCCCCTGGCCATGCCCGGGTACGTGCTCGGCTTCGTCACCCTGTCGGTGGTCGGCTTCACCGGGCCGATCCAGGGTTGGTGGCGCGACACGTTCGGCCAGGACGCCTGGTTCCCGCCGATCCGGTCGATGGGGGGCGCCATCGTCGTGCTCACCCTCGTGCTCTATCCCTACGTGTTCCTGCTCACCCGGGCTGCGCTGGCCGACCAGGCCGGCGCCGCCTACGACGTCGCCCGCAGCCTCGGCGCCGGTCCGATCGAGGCGGCCAGGCGGGTGGCGCTGCCCCTGCTCCGCCCGGCGATGGCCGGCGGCGTCGCCGTGGTCATGATGGAGACGCTGACCGACTTCGCCACCGTCCAGTACTTCGGGGTCGACACGGTGTCGGTCGGCGTGTTCCGGATCTGGCGGGGAACGTTCGATCGCGATTCGGCCAGTGAGTTCGCCACACTGGTGCTGGTGGTGGCGTTGGTGATCATCGGTCTCGAGCGGCTGCTGCGTGGCCGTGCCCGGTTCGGCCAGGCTGGCGGTCGTGGTGCGGGGCTGGCGCCGACCGCGCTGCGAGGTTGGCGAGCCTGGGCGGCGACGGGGTTCTGCGCCCTGGTGTTGCTGGCCGCCATCGGCGCCCCGGTTGCGCAGCTCGTGGTGTGGGCGGTCGAGGAGGCGACCGGCGACCGGGGCACCCCGCTGGTCGACCGCTTCATCGAGTTCCTCGGCAACTCGGCCATCCTGGCCCTGTTGACCGCCGGCGTGTGCCTGGCCCTCGCGGTGCTGGTGGCCAACGCCTCCCGTTTCTCCCGGTCCCGTTCGACGGGGTTGGCGGCCCGGCTGACGGCGGTCGGCTACGCCGTCCCCGGCCCGGTCGTGGCCATCGGCGTCGTCCTGGCGCTGGTCGCGCTCGACGGGGTACTGGAGGCGGTCGGCCTCGGCCTGCCTGGCGTCGTGGCCACGGGCTCGCTCATCGGCCTCGTCTATGCCTATTCGATCCGGTTCCTGGCCCCCGGCCTGCAGGCGGTCGAAGCCGGGCTGGCCCAGGTCGGTGACGAGATGACCGCATCGGCTCGCAGCCTCGGTCACCGGCCGGGGCAGATCGTTCGTCGCATCCACCTGCCGCTCGGGCGCACCAGCGTGCTCACGGCTGTGGTGCTGGTGGGGGTCGATGCGCTCAAGGAGCTCCCGATCGTGCTCCTGCTCCGGCCGATCGGCTTCGACACGCTGTCGGTCTGGACGTTCAACCTCGCCACCGAGTCCCGCTTCGAGCAGGCGGCGCTGCCGGCGCTCGCCATCATCGTCGTCGCCGTCGCTCCGGTCGCCATCCTGTCGAGACGCCTGGCCGGGGAGGCGCCATGACGTCCCCGTCGCAGCCGGCGATCGACACCCGGCCGGCATCGCTGACGGTCACCGGGCTGACCAAGCGGTACGGCGACGTGACCGCGGTCGACGACCTCGACCTCGAGCTCGGACCCGGCGAGCTGCTCGCCGTCGTCGGACCGAGCGGGTGCGGCAAGTCGACGCTGCTGCGGGCCGTCGCCGGCCTCGTCGTCCCCGACGGTGGCCGGATCGCGCTCGGCGACACGGTCGTCGAGGACGGGAGCAACCGGATCCCGCCGGAGCGTCGGGGCATCGGCCTCGTCTTCCAGGACCACGCCCTGTTCCCCCACCTGACGGTGCGGGACAACGTGGCCTTCGGCATCCGCGACGGATCGGCCGCCGAGACCGCCAGCCGGGTCGGTGAGATGCTCGAGCTGGTCAGCCTCCCGACCTACGCCGACCGCTACCCCCACGAGCTCTCCGGCGGCGAACGACAACGGGTGGCGCTGGCCCGGGCGCTCGCCCCGGGACCGTCGCTGATGCTGTTCGACGAGCCCTTTGCCAGCATCGACCACAACCTGCGGGTGCGGCTGCGGGCCGACGTCGTCGAGGCCCTCCGGGCGACGCGGACCCCGGCCCTGTTCGTGACCCACGACCAGGGCGAGGCGCTGGCCATCGGCGACCGCATCGCCGTGCTGCGGCGAGGCCGGATCGCGCAGATCGACCCGCCGGCCCGCGTCTTCCACCAGCCAGCCGACGCCTTCGTCGGCGCATTCATGGGTGAGGCCAGCTTCCTCTCGATCGACGACCGGCGGCACACCAGACTCGGTCCGCTCGACGACCACGATCCCGGCGGCCGCGACCACGGTGAGCGGGTGATGGCGATGGTCCGACCGGACGACCTCCGGTTCGCGGTCGACGCCGCGGGCGACGCCCGGGTCGTCGCCGGGGAGTATCGAGGCAGCGCCTGGCTGCTGAGCGTCGAGCTCGACGACGGGCCGGTCGTCCTCGTCGCCGCATCCCATCTCGACGCCCCCGAGCCGGGCACGCTCGGCCGGGTGTCCCTGGCCCCCGGACACCAACAGGTCCCGGTCGGCACCGGTCCAGGCGACCTGCCCGACCGGGCCCCCGATGGCCACGACCACCACAACGAGCACGAGGAGCACCAACGATGAGCAGGATCGGCGTCATCGGAGCCGGACCGGCCGGCCTGGCCGCCGCACTGAGCGCGGCGGAATCCGGGCACGAGGTCGTCGTGTTCGAGGCCGGCGACACGGTCGGCGGCATGGCCGGCAGCTTCGAGGTGGCCGGCGTGCGGGTCGACTACGGCTCACACCGCCTGCACGCCTCGACCGCACCCGAGTTCATGGCCCTGCTGCGATCGCTCCTCGGCGACGACCTCCAGGCCCGTGAGCGCAACGGCCGCATCCACCTGCGGGACCGGTGGGTGGCCTTTCCCCTCCGCATCGGCGACCTGGCTCGTCGCCTGCCCCCCGACTTCGCCGTCCGCGTCGGGGCCGAGACGCTCACCGGGCCGCTGCGACGGCGGCGGGATCCCGGCTTCCTCGACGAGGTGACCCGCCGGCTCGGGCCGACGGTGAGCGGCGAGTTCTACGAGCCGTATGCCACCAAGCTGTACGGGATCGAGCCGGAGCGGCTGACCGACGAGCTGGCCAGGCGCCGGGTGTCCGCCTCCTCGCCGCTTGCGGTGCTGGCCAAGGCCCTCAAGGCCCGCCAGCCCGATGGCCGCACCTTCTATTATCCACGTCGGGGCTACGGCCAAGTGTCGGAGGCGTTGGCCGACGCCGCCACCGCCGCCGGGGCCAAGATCCGTCTCGGCGACCCGGTGACGCGGGTGGTCACCGGGTCATCGCCGTCGCTGTCGTCTGCGACCGTGACCGAGGACGTCGACGTGGTGCTCTCGACCATGCCGGTCCCTGCACTGGCCCGGGCCGTCGAGCCGGCCCCCGATCCGGCGGTCACCGACGCCATCGCCGCACTCCGGGTGCGGGCCATGGTGCTGGTCTACCTCGTGGTGCCGCGGGCGCAGTACACGCCGTTCGACGCCCACTACTTCCCGTCGCTCGCCGTGTCGATGAGTCGGCTGTCCGAGCCGAAGAACTACCGCGACGGCGACGACCCGGCCGGCCACACCGTGCTGTGCGCCGAGTTGCCCTGCTGGGTCGACGACGAGACCTGGACGGCCGGCGACGCCGAGCTCGGTGCCCGGGTTGCCGACGATCTCGGTCGGGCCGGGTTGCCGTCGCCGGACACGGTCGAGGTGGCCGTCCGCCGCCTGCCGGCGGTGTATCCGGTCTACGAACGGGGATCCGATGGGCCGCGGGCCGCCGTCGAGCGCTGGTCGGCCGAGCTCCCCGGGATCGTCAGCTTCGGCCGCCAGGGTCTCGGCGTGCCGGACAACCTCCACCACGTGCTCGACATGGGCCGGATGGCGGCGGCCACGGTCGATGGCGGGGCGATCGATCGGACCCGCTGGCGTCGTGAGCTGACGCGGTTCGCCACCAACGTCGTGGTCGACTGAGTGTCCCGGTCGGCCGTCACGCAGCGAAGCCGACCACGGCGGCAACGAGTGCGATCGGGATGGCCATCGCGAACCCGTTGACCGCACCGCGGACGTGCATGCCGTAGTCGGTTGGCATCTCGACGCCGGGGATGGTCATCCACGACGGCCGCAGCCAGAGGTAGACCGCGATGTCGACGACGACGAGGTCGACCAGGTTGACGATCGCCATCACCGCATAGGCGACCAGGAACCGTTCGACGAAGTCGGCACCGTCGCCGCTGGCGGCGAGCCAGGCGGCGACGAAGCCGCCGCCCAGGAAGGCCAGTGCGACCAGCGCCGTCCAGATGACGGCGGCGGCGTTGGCCTCGGGCCGCTGCTCACCGTTCGTCACGTCGGCCAGCCACACCTCGGGGTTGCGCCACCACGACGCCAGCACAACGGACGTGAAGGCCACGCTGCCGATGAGGCCCCAGACCAGGGCGAGCGACGTCACGACGTCAGCCAGTCGACGAGGTTGGACCGGGTCGGGTCCAACTCGAGCGGCGGCCAGTGCCCGACCCCCGGCGCGACGATGCCCCTGGTCCGAGACCCGACGATCATCCGCTCGAACGCCTCCTCGGTCAGCAACTCCGAGGTCCCACCCCGAACCACGAGCGTGTCGGTCGCTGCGGTCAGCGACACCCAGGCGTCCCAGCGATCGAGCGTCGGCGGGTCGGCCGGAGGGCGGGTCATGAAGCCGGCGACGTCGCAGGCGAACCGCCAGCCGTCCTCGCCCTCGACGGTGCAGGCCGCGGCCGAGCGGGCGACGACCTCGTCGTCGACCCCGGGCCAGACCTCCGCCTGGACCGTGCGCCACGCCTCGGTGATCGCCTCGGCGTCCGGGTAGGAGGCGACGAGGAGCTGCTGGGTCGTCATCATCCGCTCGGCCGCCGCGGCCGGGTCGGGGACCTCGGGCCAGGCGGGAGCGATGTCGACGACGGCGGCTCGATCGAGTCGGAGCGCACCGCGCTGGTGGAGGTCCATGATCAGGAGGCCGCCAACCGAGACGCCGATCGCCGCCGTCGGCTCCAGACCGGTTCGCTCGATGACCTCGACGAGATCCGCTGCCCACTGCTGCTGCGAGTAGCCCCGATCCTCGGGTAGCCAGTCCGAGCCGCCGCTGCCCCGCACGTCGACGCCGACGACGCACCAGTGACCGGCGAGGTCATCGGCGACGGAGGCGAACTCGAGGCTGTTGCCGCCGTGACGAGCGAGGACCAGGAGCACGGGCCGGGTCGGCGTCGCCTCGGTCGACCGCACCAGCAGGCGGGTGCCGTCGCCGAGCTCGACGTGATCGGTGTGACCCCAGTCGACGTCCGCGCTCATGGGGCCAGGACCTCGACCAGCTCGTCGAGCAGCAGGAGCTGCCCGAGTGGTCCGGCGTTGAGCCAGAGGCTGCCGTCGACGACGACGACACCGTCGCCGATCGCCGGATTGGCGGCATAGGCCGGTTGGTCGGCCAGCACGGCGTTCCAGTCGGTCGCGCCACCATCGAAGTCGAGCATCAGGGCGACGTCGGCCGGCAGGTCTGGCACGATCTCCTCGCTCAGCTGCACGAAGTCGCCCTGCCCGTCGAGCGACGGCGACACCTCGAGCCCGACCCGATCGAACACCTCGGCCGGTGTGGCGCTCGGGCCCATGGCGAAGCCGGTGACGCCGCCCTGGCCGAGCAGGACCAGCACGTTCCGCCCGGCGAAGTCGTCCGGCAGCCCGGCGACCACCTCGTCGAGCCGGGCGTCGTAGTCGGCGATGAGGGCATCGGCGGCCGCCGCCTCGTCGATGGCGGCCCCGACGCCTCGGAGCACGTCCTGCCAGCGGGGATTCGTCACCCCTGCGGTCGGGGCGACGGCGACGACCGGAACGGCATCGCCTGCGGCCGGGCCGAGGGCCTCGGCGGCGTTCTGGTAGCCGACGACGAGGTCGGGATCGGCGGCCAGGATCTCCTCGATCGACAGGTTCGGCCAGGTTCCGAGCAGCGGCACGGCGTCGATGTCGACGTCGAGCCAGAACGGGTCGTCGGAGCCAGACAGGTTGATGCGTCCGACCAGCCGGTCCTCGGCCCCGAGGGCGACGATGCTGTCGAGGGTCTGGATCGAGTCGAGCGACACGATGCGCCTCGGCTCGACCGGGACCTCGCTCGTCCCGAGCGCGTGGTCGACCGTCCGCGTCGCCCCATCGCCGGTCTGGCGGTCACCACCAGCGGCGTCGTCCGAACCATCGGCATCGGCCGGGCCCTCGTCGTCCGACGCATCGGCATCGGCCGGGACCTCGTCGTCCGGCGCCGCCGGCTCCTCGGTGGCCGGCGCGGCCTGGCTCTCGGTCGTGGTCTCGTCGTCCGCCGAGCAGGCCGGGAGCACGACGATCACGAGTGCGGCCAGCGTCAGGCCGAAACGGCCCGCCATTCGTTTGTACAGCATGCTTAATACTTCACATCATCTGAAGTATCGCGTCAAGACCCGCTTTCTCCATCGGCGACGGCGCCATCGAGGATCCAGCCGATGCCCCGGCGGAAGCCGCGTTCGAGGAAGGCGAGGTGCTCGGTCACGCTGTCCGGCCCCGGGGACCGCTCGGTGAACCGGGCCTCGGCCGACGAGATCGTCAGCTCCCAGGCGAGGCAGTGCATGCCGAGCACACCGACCACGTCGAGCGCCACGCCGTCGTCGACGCCGGCCCTCGTCACCAACAGCGCAGCGGCGGCGTCGACGACCGGCCGACCGGCATCGGTCAGCCGGGCCGGCGAGATCTGCTGGCTGGCGGCGACGAGACCGCGATGGTCCCGCATGTGGGCCAGGGTGTCCTCACACCAGGCCACGAGATCCGCCCGCCACTCACCGGTGTCGGTCGGCGGCGCCCAGGCCCGCTGCCACTCGTTGACCGCAAGCGCGACGAGATCGTCGGTCGTCTGGGCCAGGCGGTAGGTCGCCCTGGTCGAGACGCCGGCCTCACCGGCCACCGCCGCCCGGGTCAGCGCGGCCACCCCACCAGACCGGATCACGGCCAGTGCGGCCGCCCCGAGCGCCTGCTCGGTCAGCTCGTCGCCCCGGGACGGCCGTCCACCACGAGGTCGTCTCGACTGCTCGGCCACCGAGCCAGCATGCCACGAAGCTCCGGTGCCGTCGGACGGCCGAGCCGTCCCCGTCCCGGCTCGCGGCCGGCCGCACGGTCCCACGGCGGGACCGACGCGCGAGGTGCGGCGGCCCACACGGCGTCTCTACAGTTCTCCGAATGGTGACAGATGCGGGAGCGGGCAACGTCGGCGCTGGCGGCGACGCACATGACGGATCGGGTCGGCCCGGTTCCGTCGTCGTCACCGGGGCCGCCGGCTTCATCGGCTCCCATCTGGTCGAGCGCCTGCTCGATGCCGGCCACCAGGTGCTCGGCATCGACGACTTCGACGGCTGGTACGACCCGGCGGTGAAGCAGGCCAACCTGGCTGCGGCCATGGACCGGTCCGGCTTCACGCTGGTCGACGGCGACCTTGGCGGAGGCGGCGACGCGGGGCTCGACGCCGATCGGCTCGCCGACCTCCTCACCGGGGCCGACGTCGTGTTCCACCTCGCCGGCCGTCCCGGCGTCCAGGACTCGTGGGGCGCCGGTTTCGCCGACTACGTCGAACGCACCGTGCACGTGACCCAACGGGTCTACGAGGCGGCCAGGGCCGCCGACGTCGGTCGGGTGGTCTACGCCTCCAGCTCGTCGGTCTACGGCACCAGCTCGGCCGTCGGCGGCGATCGCACCACCACTCCCGTGAGCCCCTACGGCGTCTCCAAGTTGGCCGGTGAGCACCTCGCCGGTGTCTACCGGGTCCGGGGGCTGTCGATCACGTCCCTCCGCTACTTCACGGTCTACGGACCCCGCCAGCGCCCCGACATGGCCATGCACCGCCTGTTCCGGGCGACGATGGCAGACGGACCGACGTTTGTGCTGCGGGGCGACGGCCGCCAGCGTCGAGAGTTCACCCACGTCGGCGACGTTGCCGCCGCGACCGAGGCGGCCGGGTGGCGGCCCGAGGCCGACGGCGCGACGATCGACATCGGCGGCGGCTCGTCGGTTGCGCTGCGGGAGGTGATCGACCTGGTCGAGCGGATCGCCGGGGCGCCGGTCCGGCTCCGGTCGCTCCCGGTGGCGGCCGGCGACCCGGCGGCGACGGTGGCCGAGCACGAGGCGGCCAGGAGCGTGCTCGGGTGGGAGCCGGTGACCGACCTGGAGGCCGGCCTCACCTCCCAGTGGGCCTGGCATGCCGGGGCGGCGGGTGCGGGCGACGCCGGATCCGACACCAGGCTCGTCGCCGACTGAGTCGCCCGTGCGGGCGGCTCGACCGGACGGCGGCGACTAGGGGGAGACGTCGCCCGCGCCGACGAGCGGTTCCGACGACGGATCGGGCGGCGCCGCCGGGGCGGTCGAGCGCAGCCGGCGTGCGGTGACCGCCACGACGGCCAGGACCAGCACTACCCAGACCACCGTCAGCACGACGTCGGCGGTGGCGATCCGCTGGTGGTCGGGAAGCACCCGACGCCAGAGCTGGTACCAGGGGTTGGGCGTGTCGGCGAAGTCGACGATCAGCGTGCGCCGGTCGGTCGAGGCCTCCCAGGCCAGGAGCAGCCACGAGGCGATACCGAGCCCGCAGCCGACCAGCACCCCGGTCAACGCACGCCGGTGGTGGCCGATGGCCCCGGCGATGGCGGCGACGACGAGCGGCAGGACCGGGACCACCTGACGCCCCGGCCACCACCAGCCGTGCATGGTGAAGGCGATCCAGGTGGCCGTGATCCAGCTGACGGCGAACGCGGCCAGCAGCACGTGACGGCCGGGACGCGCCGACCGGGCCAGCCAGACGAGCGCCGGCGGGAGGGCGAGGAAGGCCGGGTTCCAGGCGATCAGGCCGAAGTTGCGATCGACGAGCAGCCCGATCAGTCGCCGGCTGCGACCTGGGTAGTTGGGGGCGTAGCCGACGACGAGGAACTCACCGTTGACGAAGTGGTCGCCGGCGGCGTACACCGTCCAGCCGCCGTACAGCCAGCGGTGGATGGCGAGATAGCTGACGCCGGCGACGCCGTAGGCGGCGAGGGTGCCGACCGGGAGGCGACGATCGGCCGCCCAGCTCCGCCACAGCCCGGCCAGGGCGAGCACAGCGGCGAGCGGGACGTACTTCACCGACAGCCACGGCAAGGCGACGACGGCGATGACGGTCACGACGGTCGCCCGATCCACACCGGTCCGCGCCGCACCCGATCCGCCGCCGTTCGGGGCCGTCGGCGCCGTGACCGCCAACGCGCCGGCCAGCACGCACAGCGCGGCGGGCATCGCCGGGTACACCTGGACCCCGTAGACGCTCAGCGGCGGGGCCATGGCGAAGCCGGCGACCACGGCGGTGGCCGGGCCGAGCGGGGCGCCGAGCCGGTCGACGGCCAGCCGGAGGGTCAACACGGCGACGGCGGCGGCGCACACCGCCAGGGCGAGCTTGGCCCCGACCCAGCCGCCGAGCAGCATCGGCACCGCCAACAGAAGCGGCAGGAGCGGGTCGTGGGGGCTGACCCGGCGGCCCTCGTCATTGAGCTCGATCGTCTGGGGGTTGAGCTGGATCTCGTGGAACGGCAGGAACCGCTCCTCGGCCAGCTCGTCGCTGACATCGAGGCTGGCGTCCTCACCGATGCTGATGGCGGTGATCAGGTACTGCGGCTCGTCGGCGGTGACCCTGGCCCCGTAGGTCGCTCGGGCGTCGATGCCGGCGATGGCCGACAGGAAGGCCGCCAGCGCAACGGCGAGCATGGCCGCCGGTAGCCGTCGATCGTCACCTGGCGCCATCGGGAACCGACCCTACCGGCACGGTGGCCGACCGGGGACACCGCTGGACGATCGTGGTAAGGGCGGCTTAACGGCCTACCCTGCAGAGCGTGAATCTCCTGGCTCGGGTTCGACGGCGACTGTCCACGTCCAGGTTGCTGTGGATCGGCGCCATCCTCGGGGTCATCGCCCTGGTCGTGATGGTCCGGGCCGTCGATGGCGCCGCCTTCGCCGAGGCGATGCGTCAGGCGGCGAATCGGCCGGGAGGCGTCGCCCTTGCCCTCGGCGCCTTCACGGTCGCCTTCCTGCTCCGGGCCGTCGCCTGGCGTCAGGTCCTGCCGAACCTGAGCTTCGGCCAGTCGCTCGCTGGCATCCACGTCGCCCTCGGGGCCAACCACGTCCTCCCGTTCCGGATGGGCGAACCGCTCCGGGTCATCAGCGCCGTGCGTCGCACGTCGATCGGTTTCGAGGCCGCAGCCGCCTCGACCGTGACGCTGCGGGCCCTCGATCTGGTCGCCGTCGTCGCCGTCGGCCTCGCCGCCGCGCCGGCGGTGTACCTCGGCGTGGTCGGTTGGGGCATCGTGGCCGCCGGTGTGGTGTTCGGCTCGGTCGCCGTCGCCGGGTGGTGGTGGCTGCGCTCGGTGGCCGCCCGTCTGCCGGACGTGCGGATGCCCGGCCTCGTCGCCGTCGGCGCCTCGGGCATCGCCTGGCTGGCCGAGGCGGTGCTCGTGTGGCAGGTGGCCGGCTGGGCCGGGCTCGACCTGACCGCCAGCGAGGCCCTCGTCGTCACCACCGTCTCGGTTGCGGCCCAGGTGATCGCCGTCGCCCCCGGCGGGCTCGGCACCTACGAGGCGGCCGGCGTCGCCGCCTACGTCGCTCTCGGCTATGACCCGGAGCTGGCCCTCGTCGCCGCCCTCGGGGCCCACGCCCTCAAGACCGTGTACTCGATCATCGTCGGGCTGATCGGCGTGTTCGTACCGGCCCCGTCGCTGGTCGGCCGGCTCCGGCTCGGCCGACCGAGCGGGCGGGTGTCGCCCGAGCCGATCGCCGCCGACGGACCGGTCGTGCTGTTCATGCCGGCCTACAACGAGGAGGCTGCCGTCGCCTCCTGCATCCGTCGGGCCCCCGAGACCGTTGCCGGCCGTTCGGTTGAGGTGCTGGTCGTCGACGACGGCTCCGCAGACGACACGGTGGCCCGGGCCCGCGAGGCCGGCGCCGACGTCATCGAGCTCGGCATCAACCAGGGACTCGGGGCCGCCGTCCGGGTCGGACTGGCCGAGGGCGTTCGCCGGCGGGCCGCCGCCGTCGTGTTCTGCGACGCCGACGGCGAGTACCCGCCCGAGGAGCTCGAGAACATGGTCGAGCCGATCCTCGCCGGCGAGGCCGACTACGTGACCGGCAGCCGCTTCCTCGGTCACATCGAGCACATGCGGCCGCATCGTCGCATCGGCAACCTGGTGCTGACCCGGGCGCTGTCGATCGTGGCCAGGCGGCGGATCTCCGACGGCCAGACCGGGTATCGGGCGCTGTCGCTCGAGGCCGCCGGCTCGGCCGAGATCATCCACGACTTCAACTACGCCCAGGTGATCACCCTCGACCTGCTGGCCAAGGGCTATCGCCACGTCGAGGTCCCGATCAGCTATCACTTCCGCACGACCGGCGACAGCTTCATCAAGCTCGGCCCGTACCTGCGCAAGGTGGTCCCCGCCGTCTACCGGGAGATCAACGCCGCGTCGTAGCTGACCGGGCAGGGGCTCAGCGGGCCCAGTGCCCGTTTCTCCGTACCCGGTTCTCGGTGCCCGGTTCTCCGTGATCGACGCCAAGCGGCCCAGCGGCTCAGTGCTCGGCGTGTTCACCGGCGGCGGCCCGCACCGCCCGCATGACCGACACGGTGGTCGTGACCGCCAGCAGGGCGACGAGGGCCCAACCGGTCCCATCGCCCGTCCCGAGCAACCGCTCGTCGGCGGCGACGGCGATCGCGGCGATGACGACCAGGGCACCGACGGCGAGGAACCCGTCGTCGACGACCAGCCCGATGAGCGGGCCGAACAGCGAACCGAGCACCGCCCGGAGCCGGCTCATGCGGGACTCCCGACGTCCGGCGGTCCACCGAGCCCGCTCGTCGCCGGGAGCGCCTCCTCGACCGGACCGAACCGGGCCCGCCCGACCGCGACCAGCGCCGACACGAAGGCGACCCAGAAGGCGAAGAGATAGAGCAGGGCCCAGGCACCGCCGGCCCAGTCGACCCCGAGCCCCTCGGCCACCCAGAACCCGCCGAACGTGGCGAGCATGATGGCAACGAACATCTTCATCGTGTTCTGCGGGACCCGGGAGAGGGGCCCGCGGGCGGCGAGGCCGGCGACGCCGACCACAACGAACGCGGCGGCCGCCCCGGTCACCGCCGCCGGGTAGCTGGCGTCGCCGGACGCGCCAAGCGTGAGGACCAGGAAGGTGATCTCGAGGCCCTCGAGCAGCATCGTCTTGGTCGCAATCGAGAAGCCGAGCCAGTCGAACGGCCCGCGCCCCTCACCGCTGGCCTCGAGCTCGGCCACGGTCCGGCGGAAGTCCGCATCCTCGTCGTTGTGGGCGAGCACCCCGATTGAGCGCAGCACCGCCTTGCGCATCCATCGGAGGCCGAACAGGACGAGGAGCGTGCCAATCACGAGCTCGAAGAGCTGTTCGTCGATCCGGTCGACCAGCGTGACGCCGAAGACCAGGAGCAGGACGCCGATGATCGATGCCGCGGCGGCAACGCCGAGGAGCGGCGCCCGCCAGCCTCGGGTCAACCCGACGGCGACCACGACGGTCCAGGCCTCGACGCACTCGACGACCGAAGCGAGGAAGACCGGCAGGACGGCGACGACGAAGTCGACCATGGCTCAAGCCTGACGTGGAGCGGCGTCGACCGCCACTGCCGTCGCCAGGGTCAGCGGCGCCAGTACCCGGTCATGAACACACGGTCGGCCGGCATGCCCAGCTCCCGGCGGAGGTACCCCCGGACCGCGGTGACCTGCCGGGACTCGCCGGCCCCGAACGCCACCGTCGTCTCGGGATCGAGGTCGATGGCCCTGACCTCATCGACGAAGCCGGCGCTCTCGCCAGGGACGTCGGCCCCACGATGGAGCCACCGGACCTCGGTGCCCGGGCGGTCGGCGATCGTGAACTCGTGGTCGGCGTCGACCGTCTCGGCGATCACGGTGGCCGGGGTCGCCGGGTCGAGCGAATCGAGCAGGGCGCCGACCGCGGCGAGCCCGCTCTCATCAGCGACGAAGAGATGGTGGAACGACGGCTCGACCCAGCGGAAGAAGCGTCGCGGTCCCCACACGGCCACCGTCTCGCCCGGCTCGGCCCGAGCGGCCCACCCGCCGACGCCCTCGTCGTGGCCGTGCAGGACCGCCCAGAGTTCGATCGAGGCGGTCTCGGGGTCGAAGCGGCGGATCGTGTAGTAGGCGCCGGGTGGACGCTCGTCCTCGGGGATTCCCTGCCAGGACTGCATCGTGAAGCCGTCGCCGATGCTGTCGTCGCCGAGCGAGCGGGGTACGAACAGGAAGGCGAAGTCGTCGGCGTCGTGGGGCTCCCAGTCGTCGAGCCCGCCCTGCAACACGATGCGGCGCAGATTCGGCGAGAGCTCGGTGACCTCGGCGACCGACGTGACCCGGGTCAGGAGCTCACCCGTCGTCTGCAGCTCCTCCTCGAGGCTGGTCAGGGGTTCGGCGTCACCGACGGCCTCACGGGCACTGGCCACCATGCCGAGCACGGCGCCCTGGACCTCCGGAGCGGTGGCGACCGGCGTGCTGAACGGCAGCCTCGTGGTGAGGTGCTCGCCATCGACGAGCACCCGGACGTCGACCCCCTCGGTGTCGACGTCGATCGCCTCGGCGTCGGTTGCGGTCGGCACGTCACCGTGATGGCGGGTGATGAAGAGGATGGTGTCGGCGTGGTTGCCGTTGACGTGCTCGAGGGTGAGGTCGACCTGCTCCCTCACCTCGGGGCTCAATGCGGTCGCTCCGGTCGATCCAGTCACGTTGGTGTCCTCGTTGGTGCTGCGGCGCCGGATTGTCGGCACCGGTGTCGGTCAGTTCTGGAGGGCGGCGAGCAGGTCCTCGACGAAGCGGATGCGCCCGGCGACACCGCTGTAGCCGAGCCGGTCCAGCTGGACCACCTGGCCGGAGGCAACCGCCGGCAGCTGCTGCCAGAGCGGGTTGGACGCCAGCTCGTCGAGCGAGGCCTGCTCCCCCTCGACCGTGTCGCTCTGGAGCAGCACGAGGGTCGGCGCGTCGAGCAGCTCGAGCTGTTCGAGTGAGAGGAAGGCCCGGCCGTTGGCGTCGGCGGTGACGTCGGCTGCGTCCGGCACGAGGGTGCAGCCGATCTCCACCGCAGTGGCCGGCTGGTCCCAGATCGGCTCGACGAACGCCGCGGGCGACGGGCCCGTGTAGACCGCGGCCATCGAGATCCGGCACGGCTGATCGAGCCCGTCGACGACGGCCCTGGCCTCCGCCTGCGCCGCCTCCAGCTCGGCCAGCAGACCGTCGGCGGCGTCTGCGGCCCCGAGCTCCTGGCCAAGGAAGGCGAGGCGCTCGGCCGGCTGGAGTCCATCGGGCACGATCACGACCCGTTCGGCGAGGTCGCGCACCAGCTCCTCGCCCCCGGCCAGGTCCGCGGTCCTGGCCAGCATCACGATCGTGTCTGCGCCGTAGGTGGCGACCTCCTCGAGGCTGAGCGTGAACAGGTCGATCACCTCGATGCCGGAGGTGTCGAGGTCGCCCATGCCGGTGAACCCGACGTCGGGCAGGTTGGCGCCCGAGATGACGGGTCGGATCCCGAGGCTGAGCACGTCGGCCAAAAGGGTGTCCTGGCCGAGGAGCACCACCGTCCCGAGGGCGTCGGCGGCTCCGCCGGAGTCGGCTCCATCGCCGGCCGAATCTGCGGTCTCCTCATCGGCGGCCCCGTCGTCGCCCGAGTCGGCGGCGTCGTCGGCCGCGTCCTCCGCCGGCGCCGACGATTCGTCCTCGGCCGGCGCCGTTTCGGTGGCCCGGGTCGGCGTCGTGGCCTCGTTCGATGCCGTCTCGTCGGCGGCTGAGGCGCTCGCCGACCCATCGGCCCCCTCGCCGTCGGACCCACAGGCCGACAGCACGAGGATCAGCGCCATCAGCACGACGGCGACGAGGGGGCCGGCGGGCCGAAAGCCCGGGGCCGAGGGGCCGGACAGGGAGGAACCGGCCATCACTCGGCCACCGGGGCGGCCTCGGCATCCTGCGACACGTCGTCATCCGTGGCGCCATCGGTGGTCTGGTCTGGCATCGTCGTGTCGACGGCGTCGGCATCGCCGCCGACCGTGCGGCCGTCGTCGCCGGACGCGGGCGCCGACGACGAGTTGGTCCGATCACCGGCCGCCGGCGACCGCCTGGCCCCGATCGGCACCACGAGCGGCGTGTGGCTGACCGGGTCACTGGTGACCACGCAGTCCATCCCGAAGACCTCCCGGACGCTGTCCTCGGTGATCACCTCCTCCGGCCGGCCCGAGGCGACGATCTCGCCCTCTCGCATGGCCACCAGATGGTGGGCGTAGCGGCACGCCAGGTTCAGGTCGTGCAGCACGACGACGACGGTGCGGCCCCGGTCGCTGTTGAGCTGGTCGACGAGGTCGAGCACGTCGACCTGGTGGGCGATGTCGAGGAACGTGGTCGGCTCGTCGAGCAGGAGCAGATCGGTCTGCTGGGCGATCGCCATGGCGATCCACACCCGCTGACGCTGCCCGCCGGACAGCTGGTCGACCGGCCGATCGGCCAGCTCGATCGTATGGGTTGCCTCGAGCGCCTCCCGCACCGCCGCCTCGTCGGCGTCCGACCACTGCTGGAACAGCTTCTGGTGCGGGGTCCGGCCCCGGGAGACGAGGTCGACGACGAGGATGCCCTCCGGCGAGATCGGGCTCTGGGGCAGCAGTCCGAGCCGGCGAGCCACCTCCTTGGTCGGCAGGCGGTGGATGTCCTCACCGTCGAGCACCACCCCGCCCCGACTCGGACGCAGCAGGCGGGCCATGGCCCGCAGCAGCGTCGATTTCCCGCAGGCGTTCGGGCCGATGATGACCGTGATCCGCCCGTCCGGCACCTCGAAGCTCAGGTCCTCGACGACGACGCGACCGTCGTAGCCGAGTTGCACGCCGTCGGCCCGCAGGCGGTTCGACGCCGTCGTTGCGGCGCTCGCAGTGGTATCCATCAGAGGGCTCCGGTTCGGCCCTGGCGCGACAACAGCCAGAGCAGGTAAGGGGCGCCGATCACCGCCGTGGCGATACCGACGGGCAGCTCGGTCGGGGCGAGGACCCGCCTGGCTGCGAGGTCGGCGGCGACCGTGACCAGAGCGCCGGTGAAGCCGGCCGGAATGAGGGCGGCGCCGGGGGTGTCGACCAGGCGGCGGGCGATCGGACCGGCGACGAACGCGACGAAGCCGATCGGACCGGCGGCGGCGACCGCCAACGCCGCGAGGGCAACCCCGACCAGCACCAGCGCCAGCTTGGCCCGGCCGACGGGCACGCCGAGGCCGGCGGCGACGTCGTCGCTGAGCTCGAGGCGATCGAGCCAGCGCTGCATCAGCACGGCCAGCGGGGTCAGGACCAGGAGGGCCAGGCCGACGGTGCGGACGTCGTCCCAACTGCGACCGTTCAGCGAACCGGTGAGCCAGACGGCGGCCCGCTGCACGTCGAAGATCTCCGCCCGGGTGATCAGGTAGTCGACGACGGCGGTGGCCGCGAACCCGATCCCGATGCCGACCAGCACCAGGCGGTAGGCCTGTACGCCCCGGCCCTTGATGGCCAGGAAGAACACGAGCAGGGCGGTGATGACCCCGCCGGAGACCGCCCCGAAGGCGACCTGCGAACTCGACCCGCCGAGGATGACGATGACAAACACCGCTCCGACCGCGGCACCGGAGTTGAAGCCGATGATGTCGGGCGAGGCGAGGGGGTTGCGGGCGAGCGACTGGAAGATCGCACCCGAGATGCCGAACGCCAGCCCGACCAGCGCACCGGTGAGCGCCCGCGGAAGTCGCAGGGTCCTCACGATGAAGTCGGCGTCTTCGCTGCCGCCACCGAAGACGGTGGCGATCACGTCGGAGATCGGGATCGGGAAGTCGCCGACGCTGATCGACCAGCAGCCGACGGCGACGGTGGCCGCCGCCAACAGGGAACAGACGACGAAGCTGCGGGGATCGAGCCGCATCGAGATCCCGCGGCTGCGGACGACCCAGCCCCGCAGGGGCAGCTCCTCGTTCGCCGGATCGGTCGAGGTCGGTCGCTGGAGAACCTGGGTCACAGTTGGGCCATCCTCGAGCGTCGCACCAGCACGACGAAGGCCGGACCTCCGATCGCGGCGGTCATGATGCCGACCTGGACCTCACCCGGCCTGGCGATGATCCGGCCGATGATGTCGCAGAACAGCAGCATCGCCGGCCCGGCCAGCGCCGACGCCGGGATGAGCCACCGCTGGTCCGGTCCGAACCAGGCCCGGACGGCATGGGGGACGACCAACCCGATGAAGGCGATCGGGCCGGCGGCGGCGACCGCCGCCCCGGTGAGGAGGGTGACCGAGATACCGGTGAGGGCCCTGGTCGAGCCGATGCCTGTGCCGAGCGCCCTGGCCATGTCCTCGCCGAGGGCGAGGGCGTTGAGGCGCCGGGAAACGGCGACGGCGAGGAACAGCCCGACGGCGATGAACGGCAGCATCGTCGACGCCACCTCCTCGTCCCGGCCGGCGAGCGAGCCGACGGCCCAGAACCGGAACTGGTCGAGCGTCGCCTGGTCGAGCAGCGTGACCGCCCGGGTCAACGCGAACAGCAGGGCGTTCATGGCCGCACCGGCCAACGCCAACCGGACGGGGGTGGCCCCACCACGACCGACCGAGCCGAGCGCGTAGACCAGCACCGACGAGATGGCGGCCCCGACGAAGGCGAACCACACCAGGGACATCAGGGAGCCGAAGCCGAAGCTCCAGATGGCCAGCACGACGGCGAACGACGCGCCGGCGGTCACACCGAGCAGACCGGGGTCGGCGAGCGGGTTGCGGGTCAGACCCTGCATGAGCGCCCCTGCGACCCCGAGGGCCGCACCGACCGCCAGTCCGATGATCGTCCTGGGGAACCGCAACTCCCGGATGATCAGATGGTCGGTCACCGTCTCGTCGTAGGAGAAGATCGCATCGAGGACGGTCGACGTCGGGATCGACTTGGCCCCGACAGCGAGCGAGCCGAGCGAGACCATCACGAGCGCACCGGCCAGCAGAGCGACACCGAGGAGGCGACGACCCGTGCCGAGACGGGACCGCTTCGGTGGCGGGCCGTCGGTCGGCTCGGTCGGTGATGGTCGTGGAGGCGCGGCCGCGGTCACCGGAGATCTGCGCTCCGCCGTCGTCCGTGCGCTGGTGCTCGTGACTCGATCCGGCCCACGGCGAGGACGGTAGTCGACAATAGGTATACCTAACAACCACGGATCGCCGGCCAGGGCCGGCCGAGGAGCCGGGTCCGGACGGGTGGAATCGGTCACTGGTCCATGCAGGTCGCCTCACCTACATTGGTGGCATCGCCGCCCGCCATCCGCCGAGTCGTGCTCCCTCATTCGAGGACGGCGCCCGCGTGCTCCGGACCGTCGTCGGAGGGTCGGCACGCGCCCCGACGCCGGCGTCGACGACCGCAAACGGTCGCTCCATCTTCGACCGGCTGGGGCCGGCGCTGCTCCGCGTCTACCTCGGCGATCCGGATGCCCTGGCCCCGTCGCCGTCGGTCAACGCGACGTTCGGTGACCTGGTCTCGTTGCTGGTCAGTCCCGGGGTCGACGTCGATGCGGTCAAACAGGCCTGCCTGCAGCTGGAGGCGACCCCCCACCTCCGCCGGCGGGCCAGGGCGGTCAAGCGCTCGGCGGCCATCGCCGAGACGGCCATGGAGCGCGCGCACGCCCGCCAGCTGCTCGAGCTCGACCCGGTCGATGACGGAACACCGATCGACCGGCTCCGCAGCATCCTGCGGGACTACCCCTACCTCGGCAACTACGAGCAGCTGGTCGGCTCCGAGATCGAGGCGATCACACCGAGACGCACGCCCGGACCCGTCGCGTTCTGTGGCGCCGGGCCCCTCCCGCTCACCGGCGTGCTGTGGAACCTGTCGACCGGCGAATCGGTCACCCTGGTCGAGAAAGACGAGCGAGCCGCCGAACTGGCCCGAGCGGTCGTCGATCGTCTCGTCGCGCTCGGCATCACCGCGCCGAGCGGGCTCCGGGTGGTGACCGCCGACGCGGCCACGGTCCCCGTCGATGGGTACCGGGTGATCGTCGTGGCCAGCCTCGTGCCGGGTCCGGCGATGACCGACCTGGCCGAGCGGCTGGTCGCGTCGGCGGATCGCCCGCTCCTGGCGGTACGGAGCGCCGTCGGCCTGACCGCCCGCTTCGCCTACGACAACGTGGCCGTCGGGGCGGTGACCGCGCTCGGCCTGCGCCACCTCGGCACGATCGCCCCGGCCCACACGCTGGCCGAGCGTCCGATCGAGCCATGCGTTGCGGTCGGCGCCGGCGACCCGAAGCTCCTCGAGGTTGCACCGGCCGGCGTGCTCAACACCACCGAGTTGTTCGAGTAGGCGGCGAGCTCCGAGGCGAGGGCCCGGGCCGATCTCCGGGGCACACCGGTCGAGAACCTGCCCCACACGTCGGGCTCAGGCGAGGATGGCGTCGGCGAAGCGCCTGGCCGATCCCGGGGCGAGGTGGAGGCCGAGACCCGGCTCGTTGACCTCGACCTCGAGCAGCGCATACTCGTCGGCGCCGCCGTGACGGTCCGGGACGACGTCGATGCGGACATAGGTTGCGGCCCGGGGTAGCAGGGCGTTGACCTTCAGACCGAACTCGATCAGCGTCGGCGACGGATCCTCGACCAGCTCCGTGCGTCCGCCGTACTGGCCGTTGACCCGGAAGTCGGACGGGTGCGGTCGCTTCACGACGGCGTGGGAGAACTCGCCACCGAGGTAGACGAGCGACTGCTCCCCCTCGGTGATGCCGGGCAGGTACTCCTGCAGCAGGAGCGGTCGGCCATCGGCGGCCTCGTGGAGGTCGAACCAGCGGTCGCCGAGCTCGTCGCGCTCGATCCGCTTGACGGCGTGTCCGCTCGCCCCCCAGGCCGGCTTGACGACCAGCTGCTCGAACCCGTGCGAACCGGCCCACGCCATGGCCTGGACGGCGTCGACCCTGGTCAGATCGACCGTCGACGGGAACCGGAGCCCCGAAGACGCGAGGTCGAACAGGTTCCGCTTGTCGAGGCTCCAGCGAACGAGGTCGACGTGGTTGTGCAGCTGCTGACCCGCCTGCTCGCGCGCCACGAGCCAGCGGTCGTAGCCGGCGAGGTCGTGGTGGTAGTCCCACGTCGAGCGCAACACGACGGCGTCGGCCCAGTCGAAGTCGGCGGCGTCGGCGTCGTTCCACGGCAACACCCGGACCTCGCAGCCGTCGGCGTGCAACTCGTCGACGAGGAGCGCATCGCTGGCCGTCAGCTCCGGCCAGCGGGCGCAGGTGGCGATGGCGAGCCGTCGAACCCGATCGGGGCTCACGGCCGGCGGCCGATCGCCCGACCGGATTTCCGACACAGGATGTCAAGGGGGGTTATCATGCGCCGGAGGCTAGCGAGTCCGAGCGGTTCCGACGACGATCCGGGTCAGATGACGGGGGTGCACCGACCCGGACCTCAGGGGCCGGTACACCGTCATCCCGCCAGCGACGGGGGCAGGAGCACCCCGTCGATGATGTGGACCACCCCGTTGTCGGCGAGGAGGTCGACCTCGATCACCCGGGCCTGGCCGTCGTTGAGCACGATCTCGTCTCCATCGACCGCCACCGTGATCGTCTCGCCCTGCAGCGTCGTCAGCTCGGTCACCCCGGCCAAGGCCTCGGCCGTCAGCTCACCCTCGATGACGTGGTAGAGCAGCGCCTGGTCGAGGAGGTCGAAGTCGGCCTGGAGCTGGCCCGTCAACTCGGGCTCGGCTGCCGACAGTGCGGCCAGGGCCTCGTCGTTGGGGATCAACGCAGTCACCGGGCCGTCGGCCTGGATCGCCTCGGCGAAGCCAGGAGCGAAGGCGGAGTAACCGGCCACGGCACCGCCGCCGGCCGCAGCCGCCACCGGACCGACCGTGCCGCCGGCTGCGGCCTCGGGCTCCTCCGACTCGGGAACGGTGACACCGCCGGCGTCGACACCGCCGAGGAGGGCCTCGACCGCGTCGAGGGCGACGAACTTGTGCAGGGGACCGCCGAGCCGGACCTGGGTGCCGAAGTCGAGGAACAACAGCTCGCCGGCGGCGGCCGGGGTCGACTGCCACAGCGGATCGGCCTCGATCGTGGCCGGCTCGGCGAACCGGACCGGCTCGATCAGATAGAGGATGTGGTCGGCATCGATGTCGGGGACGGTCTCGGCGCTGACCTCGAACGTGGACGGTGCGATCTCGGAGCCACCCGGGTCGGCCGGCTCCCACACCTGGATGCCGAGGTCGGCGAGGAACCGACCGGGGTTGGTGTCGATGCCGTAGATGCGAACGGTCCCCGCCGCTCCCTGCTCGTTGCCGAGGTTGGCCTGGACGACGGCGACGCTGCGGTCGCCGAACCGCTCCTCGACGGTCGGGGCCAGCTCGGCCACCCTGGCGTCGTACTCGGCGATGACCTCCTCGGCCCGTTCCTCGCGACCGACGGCCTCGGCGACGGTGCGGAAGTTGGCCTGCCAGTCGTCGGCGAAGACGTCGAACGCGACCGTCGGGGCGATACCGGACAGCGGCTCGTACAACCCCTCGAAGAAGCCGTTGTCCGAGATGATGAGGTCGGGCTGGAGGGCGGCGATCAGCTCGATGTTCGGCTCGAAGCCCTGCCCGATCGGCTCGACGTCGTACAGCACCTCCAGGCCGTAGGTCTCGCCGGTCGCCGGCAGCGGGCTCATGTAGGGAAGGGCGCCGACGGGTTCGATGCCGAGCGCCAGGAGCTCCTCACCGAGGATCTCGCCGAACAGGGCGACGACCCGCTCGGGCTCGGTCGGGATCGTGGTCTCGCCGAGACCGGGGGCGATGGTGCGGGGGAATGCCGCCTCCTCCTGGTGGGGCTCGGGCTCGTCCTCGTCGTCCGGCTCGGCCTCGTCGGCGCCGTCATCGGCGGAAGCGACGGCATCGGTCTCGGCCTCGTTCTGGTCGGCGGCATCGTCGGCGTCACTCCCGCCGCAGGCCGCCGACAGCATCGCCAGTGCGATCGCGATCGCCACCAGCCGCCACTGCACTCGATCGGTCATGGAGCTCCTCGCTCGCGTCCCACCTCGCCTGGAGCGGGACCCGGGGCCCCGAGATCGAGCCGAGTCCGGCGGGCCGAGGTGCTGTGTCGACCCGCCGGACCCTCGCCCAGGGAATCCAGTGATCGTGCGTGTGTCGGTCGACCACGTGGACGAGGGCGAGTGTAAGGCATACCTACTGTTGATAGCTACCCCTTCTTTTCAGCAGCACTCGGTGCGCGGCCGGGACTCGGGGTGACGGCCCCGGGTCGGTCGTTCTTCGGCGTTGCGCCCGAACCGATCTCGAGCACACCCAGAGCAGCGCCGACGCTTCGGCCGGAGGGTTGAACTCGGAGTGGCGGCCTGCGGCCGTCGCGCTCAGGCGTCGGCCGCCTGCTCGGCCAACCACTGCGACTTGATCGCCCGCCAGCTCTCGTCGTCGTGGTCGCGACGCCAGTACGGCGAGATCGAGCCGCCGGACACGTCGATGCCACGGTCGGCCAGCAGGTGCTTGCGCACGGCCCGCACCTCGCTGGCCTCGCCGTGCACGAACAGGTCGACGGGACCTTCCGGGAACTGGAGCGCAGCGACGGCGTCCGGCAGCAGGTCCTCCGGCTGCGGCGAGTCACGCCGGTGGAGCCAGACGACGTCGACGTCGCCGGGGCTGTCGAGCGGCTGCTCGTTCGCCGGATCGTCGACCACCAGCAGTGCGATGGCCCTGGCCCCGGACGGGAGCCGCTCCAGGGATGCGGCGATGGCGGGGATGGCGCTCTCGTCGCCGACGAGCAGGTGCCAGCCCGCCTCGGGGTCCGGGGCATAGCCGCCGCCGGGGCCGCGGAACTGGAGGCGATCGCCCGGCGTGGTCCGCTGGGCCCAGCTGCCGGCGTAGCCGACGTCGCCGTGGGCGACGAAGTCGATCGTCAACCGGTGCTGCTCGGCGTCCCAGGCCCGGACGGTGAACCGCCTCGGCTTCGGTCGCAGCTCGGCGTCGACGCCTTCGAGATCCTCGGGTTCGAATGGCACCTCGTAGGTCGCGCCCTCGGGCACGAAGAACGCGTTGACGTACTCGTCGGTGTACCCGGTCGACTCGAACCCGTCGAGGTCACCATCGCCGAGGACGATCCGGACCATCCCGGGCGTGAGCCGCTCCACCGACTGAACCACTCCGTACACGCTCCGACCTCCTGCGTCGTCGATCCGGTCAGCGGATCCGTTCGAGTAGTAAAGCAAGCCTATCAAGACACCGTCTCAAGACCGGAAGGCAGAGGAACCCGACCGACGACGACGTCCGGGGTCGACCCGCTCGATAGCGTTGCCGATCATGAAGCGACAGGGATTCTTGATGCGAGTGGTCCCACTCGTCCTGGCGACGGCGACCGTCCTGCTGGCGTCGTGCGGAGACGACGGCGAGGAGACCGTCGTCTCGGCCTCGGACGAGCGGGCTGCGGTCGCCGAGGACGAGCCCGGCGGGACGAGCGACGCCGATGACTCCACCACCGATGGCTCCGGCACCGAGGCCGACGACGACACCGCCGCAACGAGGGGCGACGACGATCCCGACGCCGATTCCGACGCCGGGGCCGACGGCGAGGAGGCCGCCGGACCGGCGACCCGGACGGTGGAACACCGCCTCGGCGTCAGCGAGGTGCCGGCCGACCCCCAGCGCATCGTGGTCATGGACCCGGGCACGATCCTGCCGACGTTCGTCGCCCTCGGCATCCCGGTCGTCGCCGCACCGTTGCCAGACGAACCGTTCCCGACCGCCCTGCTGTCCGAGGACGACCTCGCCGGCATCGCCAGCGTCGGCCTGCCCGAGGTGTCGTTCGAGCTGGTGGCCGCGGCCGACCCGGACCTGATCATCGGCTTCGACGTCAGCATGGCCGACGCCTACGACACACTGTCGCAGATCGCCCCGACCGTCGGCGTCGAGGCCGACCTCAACGACTGGCGCACCACCGCCGAGCGGATCGCGGAGGCGGCCGGCCTCGACGCCGAGGTGGCGATGGCCGGTGCCCTGGCCGACTACGACGATCGGGTCACCGCACTGCGAGCGAGCCTCGGCGACGCCATCGACCGGGAGGTCTCGATCGTCCGGGCGCTCGGCCAGAACGTGCGGATCCACACCCGCTTCCACTTCGCCGGCCAGGTGCTCGACGAGATCGGCTTCCCCCGTCCGGAGGCCCAGCGGACCGACGATCCCGAGATCCGCCAGATCCAGATCTCACTCGAGGAGCTCGACCTCATCGACGCCGACGTCCTCTTCATCTTCGGGGCCGGGCGCTTCGGCAGCCTCGGCGGCGACGAGGTCGACGAGACCGTGCAGGAGGTGCTCGACCATCCGCTGTTCCCCGACCTCGACGTGGCCGCGAGCGACGCCGTGGTCGTGGTCGACCCGCTCGGTTGGCAACAGGGTGGGCTGCCGGCGGCCAACCTCATCCTCGACGACATCGAGGCGGCGTTCTCCTGAGCACCTGAGGCCAGGAGCCGGGTCGCCCCCGGGCTCGCTGTCGGTGTGCCGAACTAGTGTGCGGCTCATGCACCTCGAACCTCGGCTCTGGTCCTTCACCAAGGGGTTGCGGCTTCGCATCGCCTTGGCGGTGGCGATCGGGCTCGTCGCCGTCGGGCTCGGGGTGGCCCGGCTCGTGCTGCTCGGCTGGCTGATCGGCCAGGTGTTCGCCGGCCGATCGCTCGGGTCGCTGGTCGGCCCCATCGTCGCCATCGCCGCCGTCATGATCGTGCGGGGCTGGTTCGAGCGCTGGCGGGCCATGGTCGCCCACGAGACCGCCGCCCTCGTCCAGCAACGGTTGCGCCGTTCGATCTACGACCACGTGGCCGCGCTCGGGCCCGGCGCGGTGGCGCGGCGCCGCTCCGGCACGATCACCGTGTCGCTGGTCGACGGCGTCGAGCAGTTGGAGACCTACTTCGGCCAGTACCTCCCACAGCTGCTGGTCTCGCTCCTCACCCCGATCCTGATCTTCGGCGTGGTGGCGTTCGTCGACCTGCCGATCGCTGCGGTGCTCCTCGTCTTCGCCCTGTTGGCGCTGTTCGCCCCCGTGTTGTGGCACCGGTTCGAAATGGAGAAGGCGCTCCGTCAGCAGCGGGCGTACGCCGGCTTCGCCTCGGAGTTCCTCGACTCGGTCCAGGGTCTCGCCACCCTGAAGGCGTTCGGTCAGAGCCGGGCCAGGGCAGACGCCCTCGAGGTGAGGGCCAAGACGCTGTTCCGGGAGACGATGTGGGTGCTGGCCACCAACGTCCTCAGCCGGGGCATCACCGACAGTGCGATCGCCTGCGGCGCCGCCGTCGCGCTGGCGATCGGGGCCTGGCGGGTCGACAACGGCTCCATGGAGCTGTCGGCCCTGTTGATCATCCTGCTGCTCGGCGTCGAGGTGTTCCGGCCGATGCGGGAGCTGCGGACGGTGCTGCACCAGGGGATGGTCGGCATGTCGGCGGCTCAGGGCATCTACCAATTGCTCGACGATCGCCCACTGGTCGACGATGTCGAGCCATCGTCGGTGGCGCTGCCGGCCGATGAGGAGTTGGCGCCGACCGTGTCGTTCCGCAACGTCACCTTCCGGTATCCCGGGACCAGGCGTGACGTGCATCGAGGGCTCGACGTCGAGGTCGGGGCGGGCGAGCGGATCGGCATCGTCGGCCCGTCCGGCGGCGGCAAGTCGTCGATCGTCCGCCTGCTGCTCCGGTTCTACGACCCCGACGACGGCGCCATCGAGCTCGGCGGTCACGACCTGCGGCACCTGCCGTTCGAACGGATCCGCTCGATGATCTCGGTGGTCAACCAGGACACGTTCCTCTTCCACGGCACCGTCGAGGAGAACCTGCGGATCGGGAGACCAGACGCCACCGAGGCGGAGCTGGAGGCCGCAGCCCGGGCGGCCAACATCCACGACTTCGTGTCCTCGCTCCCCGACGGCTACCGGACCGTGATCGGCGAGAAGGGCATCAAGCTCTCCGGCGGGCAGCGGCAGCGGGTCGCCATCGCCAGGGCGGTGCTCCGGGACACGCCGATCCTGGTGCTCGACGAGGCGCTGTCCGCGGTCGACGCCGAGAACGAGGCGGTCATCGGCGAGGCGCTCGACCGACTGATGCGGGGCCGGACCACGATCGTGATCGCCCATCGGCTGTCCAGCGTGATCGACTGCGACCGCATCCTCGTCCTCGACGATGGCCGGATCGTCGAACGCGGCCCGCACGCAGCACTGATGGCCTCCGGCGGCGTCTACGCCGCGCTGATGGCCGAGCAGGCCGAGGAGGCGACGATCGGCGCCGCCGACCACCCGGCCGACGACTGGCCGGTCGATCCCGAGCACGAGCCGGCCGGTGGCCGTTCCGTGACTCCGGCGGTGGTCGCGTCAGCAGGTGATCACGCCGGTGCTCCGCCGCCGACCGAGGGCGTCATCCGGGCCGAGGGCCTCGGCTGGACGCGCCTGGTGGTCGAGCTGGTGCGCCTGGCGGCCGCGTGGCGGGGGCGACTGCTGGCCACGTTCGTGTTCGGCGTGCTCCGCGTCGTCGCCTTCATCGGTGTCGGAGCGTTGAGCGCCCTGGTGGTGCTGGCACTCAAGAACGGCGACCCGTACGGCCGGTGGCTCGTCGCCCTCGCAGTGGTTGCGCCGCTCTCCGGGGTTCTGCACTGGCTCGAGTCATGGATCGCCCACGACATGGCGTTCCGGTTGCTGGCCGACATGCGGATCGATGCCTTCCGCAAGCTCGACGCCCTGGCCCCGGCCTACCTGGTCCGCCGCCGCACCGGCGACCTGATGGCGCTGGCCACCCACGACATCGAGCTCGTCGAGTACTTCTTCGCCCACACGATCGCCCCCGCCTTCGTCGCCGTGCTGGTGCCGTCGGTCGTGCTCGGCGTGCTGGCGGCGCAGAGCCCGTGGCTGGCCCTGGCCCTCCTCCCCTTCCTGGCCTTGGTCGCCATCAGCCCGATGCTGCTGCGCAAGCGGGTCGACCAGCTCGGCTCGGAGGCCCGGGAGGCAGCCGGCGAGCTCGGGGCCTACGCCGTCGACTCGGTCCAGGGCCTCGGCGAGATCGTCGCCTTCCAACACGAGGCCGTGCGGGGCGACGGTCTCGACGCCCGCTCGGCCGATCACATTGCGCTGCGGCTGCCGTTCTTCCGCCAGCTCACCTCGCAGCAGGCGTTCCTCGAGGTGCTGACCGGTCTCGGCGGCCTGACGGTCGTGGTCACCGGCGCCGCCCTGGCCAGCGACGGCCGCATCGACGACGGACTGCTCCCGCTGCTCACGCTTCTGGCCATGGCCGCGTTCCTGCCCGTGTCGGAGATCGCCCAGATCGGTCGGCAGCTGGCCGACACGCTCGGCGCCACCCGCCGCATCTACGCCCTGGCCAACGAACCGGTCCCGGTCACCGACGGTCCTGGCGCCCCCGTTGCCGTCGCCGGCCAACCGGTTTCGATGACGCTCGATGGGATCGACTTCGCCTACCCCGGCCAGGCCGGCAACGCCCTCACCGAGGTCGACGTCGAGATCCCGGCCGGGTCGGTGGTCGCCCTGGTCGGCACCTCGGGCGCAGGCAAGACCACCACGGCGCTGCTCCTCATGCGGTTCTGGGACCCCGACCGGGGGGTGATCGCCCTCGACGGGGTCGACCTGCGCCAGCACCGTCTCGACGACCTGCGGGACCAGATCGCCCTGGTTTCCCAGGACACCTACCTCTTCAACGACACGCTGCGGGCCAACATCACCATCGGCCGCCCGTCGGCCAGCGAGGCCGAACTGGCCGACGCTGTCGCCCGTGCGTCGCTCGGTGACCTGGTCGACGGCCTCCCCGACGGGCTCGACACGATGGTCGGCGAGCGTGGCACGAACCTGTCGGGCGGGCAGCGGCAGCGGGTCGCCATCGCCAGGGCCTTCCTCAAGAACGCACCGATCCTGATCCTCGACGAGGCCACCTCCCATCTGGACGCCGTCAACGAGCTGACGCTGCGCCGCTCACTCGACCAGCTCCAATCCGACCGCACCACCGTGGTGATCGCCCACCGGCTGTCGACCATCCGACACGCCGACCTGATCGTCGTCCTCGACGACGGTCGTGTCCGGGAGACCGGCACCCATGAGTCGCTGCTGGCGGCCGACGGCCTCTACGCCCGACTCGTCTCTCGCCAGTTGGCCAGCGCCGCGGCGTCGTGACCGCCGCAGGGGCTCGGCCACGGCCGACGTGCCGGCCGAGATGCCGGCGTCGGCTGCGGCTACCGGGAGCGGTGGGCGCGCCAGCCCCGGAGCAGTCCGGCGACCATGGCCGGCGGGGTGGCGTCGAACCCGGCGGAGTCGATCGTGACGTCACCGTTCGGGGTCGACAGGCCGAGCCGCAGCCGGTGCGCCCCGACGACCAGGCGGGCCCGGGCCCCGACGGCGGCGAGGACCTGGTTGTGCCGATCGGCGTCGGGGTGGGAGGCAACAAACGACGTCACGTCGCACCGGCGATCGGTTCCCTCCCGATCGTGGCGGTGTCGCCACTCGATGACCAGGGGAACAGCCGACGTGAACCGCTTGCCGACCTGGGCCCGGGTGTAGGCGATCGGCTGGTCGTCGTCGGTGATCCCGGTGGCCGACCCGATCGTCTCGACCCGGTGGAGGCCGGACCCGGACGCCTCGACGGCGGCACCGAAGCGGTCCAGGTCCGAGGTGGCGAGGTACCAGAACAACAGCCGGGGCTCGGCGAACGACCGCAACATCGTCCCGAGCGGGTGGAACCGGTCGTGATCCGGGTTCGGGGCGAGGATCTCCAGCGCACAGTCGGGACCGAGCGGCAGGCTGGCGCTGCGATACCACTGTCCAGACTCGGCCGGCAGTACCAACGGCGTCGCCCCGGTCAGCGCCTCGACGTGGGCCACCCCCTCGTCCATGGTCCGACAGGCCAGGGCGAGATGGTCGAGGTCGAGCCCGTTGCTCCTGGCCACCACCAGCTCCGTGGCCGGCTCGTCCGTGCGGGCGTCGTGGTGCTGCTCGGTCATTCGTCCCCCAGTTGCAGGTAGGCGGCCCAACGGTCGTCGAGGTCATCGAAGGTGGCCGGCGATCCCCCGGCGGCGATGGCGGCCAGGTCCTCGATGACCCAGAACATCGAGAACGGATCGGAGTTGACCCAGATCTCGCCGAGGGCCTCGACCGATCGCCCGTCGGCGACGGCGGGGAGGCCGGCGTAGGTCGGGAAGCCGGTCAGCTCGGCGATCGAGTAGAAGCGGTCGTCACCGCCGAGGGCCACCACCACATCGCCGTCGTGCTCACCGAGCGTCTCGGGGGAGAGCGGGATGATCGCACCCATGGTCGCTGGGGCGTCCTGGGCCACCGGTCGCCCGTACCCGGCCTCGTCGATGATGCCGGACGTCGGCGTGTCGTGGCCGAGGCTGAAGGTGCCGAAGGTCGGCCCGCTGCCGAGCACGCTCAGCACCGCACGTTCACCGGTCGTCGCCGCCAGCTCCTCGATCCTCGCCTCCATCGCCGCCTCGATGCGCTCGATCCGGTCGGCGTCGCCGGTGGCCTCCGAGACGGCGTCGAGGCCGTCGCGCCAGGGAGCCACGAACGGCAGCACCACGGTCGGGGCGATCGCCGACAGCGACTCGAAGACCGTCGGGTCCTGCGGGTCGATGAGGACGATGAGGTCGGGATCTCGCTCGGCGACGAGTTCGTAGTTCCACTCGCCGAACACGGCTTCGATGGTCTCGACCCCGGCGTCGTCCAGGATCGTCGCCGGCACCCGGGCGGCGTAGGGCGTGAGGGCGCCGATCGGCTCGAAGCCCATGCTGAGCATGATGGCGCCGGCGTACTCGTCGATGGCGAAGACGCGTTTGGGATCGACGGGGACTTCGACCGACCCGTTGAGCGTCTCCGCCAGCCGGGTCTCGGCCGCGTTCGCCTCGGCCCGGCTCGCCTCGGCCTCGTCGCCGTCGGAGCCGCAGGCGGTGGCGAGCAGGAGCAGTGCGGTCAGGAGGGCGAGGGCGAGGAGGCGCGTCCGGGAAGCAGGCACATCCGACAAAGTATTTGCAGTGACTGCAATAAGTCAACCCTCAGCCAGACGGCGGCCCCGACCGTTCGCCACCGGGCCCGGGACCGGCACCGGCGTCGACCGGCGCGGCGATGTCGATCACACCGAGTGCCGTGGCGGCCAAGAGGCCGACGTCGGTCGACCCGTCGGTCGCCGCCCACTCCTCGACGACGAAGCTGCGCAGCGCGTTCAGCGCGGTGGCTGCAGCCCGGGTCCGAACGTCGTCGGGCCGGAGGCCGAGCCGGGGCGCGAGCCAGGACCCGAGCAGGTCGACGAACGCCGCCTCCCACCGCCCGACCCCGTCCGGGTCGAGGCCCGACTGCCGGACGACCTGCAATCGCAGCAGATCCAACTCGCCGTAGGGGTTGGCGTCGGCGTGACCGACGATGGCGGCCAGCAGCGCCTCTCGGAGATCGGGATCGTCCTGCGCCCACAGCACCTCCCCGAACCGCTCCAGCTCGTCGAATGGATCACCCCACAGCAGGTCGTGCTTGGTCTTGAAGTGGTGGAAGAACGTGCGAGGCGACACGCCAGCGGCATCGGCGATGGCTTCGACCGTCGTCGCCTCGAACCCGTCGCGAGCGAAGAGCTCGAGCGCCACCCGCTCCAGATGCGCTCGGGTCCGTCGCCCTCGGGCGTTGGATCGACCACGGCTCGGCCCCTCGGCCCGTTCGGCCATCGCCGCACGGTAGCGCCTGGCCGACGCCGCCCTCCACCAGCACGCACCGACCGAGCGACGAGACCGAATGGCGCCGGAGGCAGCAGCGACGACATCCAGATGAACCGGGTGTTGTTGGCCACAAATTCGCACTGCTAGGGTCGGTTAACATGATTGGTTGGATCGGGCGATCGGGCGCGTCGATCATCGTGGCCGGGTCCAGGCTCCGATGAGGCCCGTCCGGGACACCCACAACGTCGCTGGTCCGACCATCGCACGAGCGCCGAGCGCGGGGAGCAGCCGCAGCGCAAGCGCACCGCCGCCACCAACTCGACCACCCGCCGACGGCTGAGCCCCGGCCGACACGGATCGAAAGCAAGGGAGATGGACTGATGTCACACGACGACGTGCAGCCGAGGATGCCGAGCCTCAGCCGACTGCTGGCGATGCTGCTGGCGTTGGCCCTCGTGGCCGCCGCATGCGGCAGCGACGACGAATCGGCAGACAGCGACACGGCGGCCTCGGGCAGCGAGACGGCCGAGGAGGACGCCTCAGCATCGGCCTCTGCAAGCGAGACCGCCGAGGACGCCTCGGCATCGGCCTCCGCAAGCGAGACCGCCGGAGACGACACGTCGGCCGGCGAGAGCGCCGGTGAGCTCGCCACGGTCTACCCCCTCACGATCAGCGACGCCTACGGCACCGAGTTCACCTTCGAGGAGCCACCCCGGATCGGCTGCGGCTGGTACGGGTGTGTCGAGGCCGGCGCCGAGCTCGGCGTCCCCTTCGCCGCCTCCATCATCAGCGAGGAGGAGGCGGCATCGGCGTTCTACAGCCGGGCCGCCCCCGAGGTGTTCATCTCCGACTTCCTCAACCCCGAGGAGTGGGCCGCGGCCGACGTCGACGTGGTCTTCGTCAGCCCCGCCAACATCGGCCAGCCCGACTTCGAGCCGGTCAGCCAGGTCGTCCCCGTCTTCGCCCTCCACTACGACAACTTCGTCTCGGAGCAGTGGCCCGGCGTGCTCGGCGGCTACGAGGCCTACCAGGAGAACATCCGCCTGATCGGCACGATCATGGACCGCCAGGCCGAGGCCGAGGAGGCCCTGGCCCGGTTCGACGCCGCCGTCGAGAACCTGGCCCAGTACGCCACCCCGGAGACGGCCGAGGAGACCATCGGCATCATCGGCCTGCTCGGCTACGCCAGCCTGGCCTCCGGTTCCGCCCTCTGCCAGGTGCTGAACGAGGCCGGCCACGGCACCTGCGTCGGAACCGGCGTCGCCGAGATGCTCAACGCCGAGGCGTTCCTGGCCCTGAACCCGGACTTCGTGATCGACACCGGCGACCCGGCCGAGCGCGACACCGACCCGATCTGGCCCCAGCTCGCCGCCGTCCAGAACGACAACTTCATCAACTTCGAGACCAACCGGTTCTACTGCTGCTCGACGCTCGGGCTGATCCTGGCGTCACAGGAGTACGTGCACAAGCGGTTCCCCGACGCCGGCATGCCGAACCCGGGACCGAACGCCGACTTCGACCCACGGACCAGCCCCCTCGTCACCGGCTGAGCATCGTGACGACGGTCGACGCTCCCGCCCCCGCCAGCTCCGGCCTCCCCCGGCTGCTGGTGGTGGCGGGCGCCGCCCTCGCCCTCACCCTGGTGCTGGCGCTCTTCAACCTGACCCAGGGCGAGACCGACTCCCAGGTCGGGGCCGTCCTGGACAACCTCACCAGAGGCGCACCGATCGAGGGCGACATCGAGAGTCTCCTGATCCGCGACGTCCGCCTTCCCCGGGTGTTGATGGCGCTGATGGCCGGAGCCGCCCTCGGCCTCGCCGGAGTGTTGCTGCAGGACTCGCTCCGCAACCCGCTGGCCGACCCGTCGCTGCTCGGCGTTGCCCAGGGGGCCTCGTTCGTCGTCGCCGTCTCGGCGCTCTATCCCGAGGTCATCCCGCCACTGCCGGTCCCGATCCTCACGTTCATCGGGGGGACCCTGGCCGGCGGCTCCGTCCTCATCATCAGCCGCAACGCCAAGAATCCGGTCCGGGTGGTGCTGGCCGGCGCCATGCTCTCCGTCGTCTTCGCCACCCTGTCGACCGCCGTGCTGCAGATGGCCCCCCGGACCCGATCGCTCGACGCCTTCGCCTACTTCCGGTTCGTCATCGGCAACTTCACCGACGTCCGCTGGGAGGACCTGCGGATGGTGCTCCCCTGGTTCGTCCTCGCCATGCCGGTCGCGTTGCTCAGCGCCCGGGTCGTCAACCTCCTCCAGCTCGGCGACGACGCCGCCTCCGGCCTCGGCTTGAACCCCGGCCGGGCCCGCCTCGCCCTCATGGTCCTGGCCATGGTCCTGGTCACGCCGTACGTTGCCGTCATCGGCCCAATCGGGTTCGTCGCCCTGTTCGCCCCTCACGTCGCCCGCAGCCTGCTGGCCAGCGCCGATGCCAGACAGGTCATGGTGGTCGCTGCGCTGCTCGGCAGCTTTGTGCTGCTGATCGCCGACTCCGCCGGCCGTCTCCTGCTCTTCCCGACCGAGGTACCGGCCGGCGTGTTCACCTGGATCATCGTCGGCCCGGTTGCGCTGATCCTCGTCGGCCGCCTCGGCCGGCGGGGTGCGTCGTGACCGCCGCCACCGTACCGGCGGCGACCCACGACGACGGGGCGCCGCCGGCCCTGCCGCCCGACCCCCGGCGACGCGCCACCCGGCTTGCGAACCTCGTGCTCCTGGCTGTGACCGCCGCTGCGTTTGTCGTCTCGCTGTGGTGGGGCACCGACAGCGTCAAGCTCACGCCGGACCGCCTCTGGACCGCGCTGTTCGACGCCGACAACGCCGAGCGCCTCGACGTCGTGGCCAGCGAGGCCCGTCTGGTCCGGGCCACGATGGCCGTGCTCGTCGGGTTCGCCCTGGCCAGCGCCGGCGGGCTGCTCCAGGCCCTCTACCAGAACCCGCTGGCCAGCCCGGAGATCACCGGCGTGACCCAGGGCTCGATCCTGGCCGTCGTCATCTGGCTGGTCTTCGGCGCCCGCGACCCCGACGCGTTGTGGATCCTGCCGATCGTCGGCGCCGGTGGCGGGATCGCCTCCGGCCTGCTCACCTACGGCATCTCCCGGCTCGGCGGCAAGATCGAACCGTTGCGCCTCATCCTGATCGGCGTGCTGCTCGGCGGCCTGCTGATCTCCTTGCTGACGGTCGTGCTGTTGTCGGCCGACGGCCTCGCCCTCGACCTCCTCTCCTGGACGGTCGGCTCGATCACGTCGGCCACCTGGCAACGGACGCTGATCATGGCCATCGCCCTGCTCTGCTGCGCACCGCTGGTGGCGTTGGCCATCCCCTACGCCAACGCGCTGTCACTCGGCGACGACATCGCCCAGGGCGCCGGGCTCGCGGTGGCCCGAGGTCGGGGCATCGTGCTGCTGGCCGCAGCGGCCGTCACCGCCGCCGCGGTGTCGCTGGTCGGCGGGATCGGGTTCGTCGGCCTGGTCGCCCCCCACCTGGTCCGCAGCCGCACCGGGGCCGATCTCCGCCGCCTGCTGCCGACCGCGGCGCTGGCCGGCGCACTGCTCGTGCTGCTGGCCGACTTCGCCTCCCGCAACCTGCGGCCACGGGACCTGTTCGGACTGGTCGGCCTCAGCGAGTACGTGGCCCCCCAGGCCCTGCCGACGGGGATCTACCTCGCCCTCATCGGGGCGCCGTTCTTCATCCACCTTCTCAGGAGGTCGTCATGACGGCTGAGCCACTGGCGACGGCAACCGGCTCCGAGCCACCAACCGGCACCGACGGACCGGACCTCGCTGCCTCCGGCGTCGACGCCGGCTACGCCGCGGCCCAGATCCTGCACGCCGTCGACCTGTCGGCCCAGGCGGGCCGGATCACCTCGCTGATCGGACCGAACGGCTCGGGCAAGTCGACGCTGCTGAAGGTGTGCACGAACCTCCTCGACCACCAGGCGGGCTCGGTGGTGGTGCGGGGCGACGACATCGCCGGGCTGTCGACCCGGCAG
>JBCCVL010000036.1:0-38295 GCA_039195375.1 Actinomycetota bacterium | reverse complement strand
GCACTGCGCCTACGACGCCCACACGTTGACCGACCTCCCGTACAACGTCTACAGCCTCGGCCGCCAGCGCAACGTCGACGGGATCGAGATGGTGCGGATCGCCCGCGGTGTCGACGACACCACACTCGAGGCCGAGCCGAGCCTCTGGACCGTGATCAACGCCAACTCCCCGCTCCGCTTCGACGGGCCGATGCTGGCCGGGATCCTCGAGATGTCGGCCAGGAACCAGATCGTCTGCGTCACCCCGTTCACCCTCGCCGGGGCCATGGCCCCGATCACGCTCGCCGGTGCGCTCGTGCAGCAGAACGCCGAGGCCCTGGCCGGCATCGTCCTGACCCAGGTCGTTCGTGCCGGGAGTCCCGTGATCTACGGCGGCTTCACCAGCAACGTCGACATGCGGTCCGGTTCACCGGCGTTCGGGACCCCCGAATACGCCAAGGCTGCCCTGATCGGCGGCCAGCTGGCCCGACGCTACGGCCTGCCCTACCGGTCGTCGAACGTGTCGGCAGCGAACGCCGTCGACGCCCAGGCCGGCTACGAGAGCATGTGGGCGCTGTGGGGGGCGGTCATGGGCGGGGCCAACCTGATCATGCACGGCGCCGGATGGATGGAGGGCGGCCTGCACGCCAGCTACGACAAGATGGTGATCGACGCCGACCTGTTGCACATGGTGGCCAACTTCCTCGATCCGCTCGACACCTCCGACGCCGAGCTGGCCGACGCCGTCGCCGCCATCGACGAGGTCGGACCCGGCGGGCACTTCTTCGCCACCGAGCACACCAAGGCCCGCTACACGACCGAGTTCCACCAGCCGTTGATCAGCGACTGGCGCAACTGGGAGTCGTGGACCGAGGCGGGGCGACCGGAGGCCAAGGCCAGGGCCAACCGGTTGGCCCGCGACCTGCTCGAGGCGTCTACGCCGCCACCGATCGACGACGCCATCGAAGCCGAGCTCCGGGACTACGTCGACCGCCGGGTGGCCGAGGGCGGCGTCCCCGGGGCCTAGCGGTGACGTGCGGTGACGACGGGGGACGCCCGTCGGCCGGTCGCTTCGCCGGACGGTCAGCCCCGGACGCTCATCGACGAGGAGGCCGTCGACCGGTTCCTGGCGAACGTGGCCAGGTCGATGTCGAGTCCGGTGTGGGGACCGGTGATCACCAGTGGTTCGGCGTCGTGGTCGAGCCCGCCCTCGACGGCCTCGATCAGCTCCCCCATCAGGTAGCCGACCGGGCCGCCGTTCTTGAACTGGTTGCCGCTCGTCCCGATGGCGACGTAGAAGCCGCCGAGGTCGGTCCGGTCGTAGATCGGGATCCAGTCGTCGGCGGCGTCGTAGACGCCGACCGTGCCCCGGCGGTCGTGCGGGACCCCGACCGACGGGATGCGGCGGGCCACCCGCAGGGTCTGCACGTCCCACTGGGGACCGAAGGTCACGTCGAGGTCGTCGGGATCGTCGAGCCACTCGAGCGGATCACACTCGGGCTCGACGCTGCCGACCAGCAGGTTCCCGTGCCCGTCCGGGCGGTAGTAGAACCCGCTGTCGCCGTCACCGAGGGCCGGGATCGGTCGCTCGGGATCGGGCGGCGCCGGAGCGGCCACGAGATGGACCTCCTGGCGGAGCGGCCGGGTACCGATCGCCATCGTGCCCTCCAGCCCGGCCAGCCGGTTGATCGCCGACGAGTGTGGGCCGGCCGCGTTGACCACGATGGCCGCCTCGATCGTCGTACCGTCGGCCAGCTGGACCCCGGTCACCCGATCGGAGGCGGTGGCGACGCCGACCACCGTCGAGCCGAAGCGGAAGGTGGCGCCGGCGGCGACGGCTGCATCGTGCAGGTTCGCGGCGGCCAGCTGTGGGTCGGTCACATAGCCGCCCTCGGGCTCGAACAGGGCGCCGCCGAGTTGCCCGGTTGCCTCGGCGAAGAAGCGCTCGTCCTCGGGGCGGGTCGGCGGCCAGAACTCGCCGACGTCGAGATAGGGCATGTTGGTCCGGAGGTCGTCGGTGTCCCACCACTCGTTGGCGATGCCGAGGCGATCGAGGATCGGCCGGCACCGCTCGGCGTGGCCGGTCTGGTCGATCAGGCCGACCATGCCGGTGGTGACGAGTCCGACCAGACCCCCATCGGGCTCGACCCGGATGTGGTCGCCCCAGTTCCGCCAGTAGTGCAGGCCCTCGTAGGCCAGGGCGGTCCCGCTGTCCGTGGAGTAGTGGAACCGGATGATGGCGCTCGACGCCGCCGTCGAACCGGTGCCGGGACCGGTGCCCCGGTCGACCACGGTGACGGCGGCACCTCGCCTGGCGAGGTCGGTGGCGATGGAGCAGCCCATCAGGCCGCCACCGATGATCACCACCGGTGCGGTGGCCAGGCCGCTCATCGGCGGGCCTCAGCTGTCGCCGGTGGGCGGCCGAGACCGGCGACGGCGGTGGTGGACGGGTCCTCGCCTTCCCGGGATGCGGGAAGGACTTGCCAGGCTTCCGACATGCGGGAAGACTACGCCCCGTGACGGAAACGGTCCAAAGCATCGAGCGGGCCGTCGCCCTGCTGGCCGGCATCGCCGAACGGCCGGACGGGCTGAGCGGCCTGGCCAGGCGAACCGCCATGCCGACCTCGACCGCCGGGCGCCTCCTGGCCACCCTGGAGCGGGCTGACACCGTTGTCCGGGACGACGACGGCACCTACCGGATCGGGCCTGCGATCGTGGCCATGGCCAACGCGTCCGACGCCGCCCTCCCGGCCGTCGAACCGGCGGCCAGGCCGCACCTCGACGCCTTGGCCGACGCCACCGGCGAGGCCGCCGGGCTGTCGGTGCCGGTCGGCGACCAGCTCCAGTGTGTTGCCCAGGTCGACGCGCCGAAGCCGGTCAGGGCCGAGGACTGGACGGGCCGTCGCTGGCCCCTGCACCAGGGCGGGGCCGGCCTCGTGGTGCTGGCCGGCGCCGGACCGGACGCCGTCGCCGGCTACCTCGACCGCCACCCCGACCTCGACGCCGGCGAGTTCCGCACCCGCCTCGAGGAGGCCGGTCGCTCCGGCGTGAGCTGGAGTCATGGCGACTACCGGGAGGGCCTCAGCAGCGTCGCCGCGCCGGTCCGGGACCACCGGCAGCGGGCCGTCGCCTCGTTGTACCTCTACGGACCGAGCTACCGGTTCCCGGGGGCGCAGGCCACCGAGCTGGCCGAGCTGGTCGCCCGGCACGCTGCGGCCCTGTCGACCACCATCGGGCGATCGGCGACCGCGTCATGAGTGCCTGTGCCGTCGACGTCACCGATCCCGCCACCTGGCGTGGGACCCGCCGCCCCCTCGGTTCGGCCACCGGCCTGCATCCGTCGCTCTACACGGACCCGGGGGTCCACGACGCCGAGCTCGACCGGGTCTTCGAGCGGGCGTGGGTGTGCGTCGGTCTGACCGCCGAGCTGGACGAGCCGGGCACGGTGCTGGCCCGCTCGATCGGTCGGCGCTCGATCCTGCTCACCCGGGGCGGGAACGGTCGGCTCCGCGGCTTCGTGAACGCCTGCCGCCACCGCGGCACCGAACTGGTCGAGGGCGACTGCACCGTCCGGGGCACGATCCGCTGCCCCTACCACCGGTGGGGCTACGACCTCGACGGGACGCTCGTCTCGACCCCCCGCTTCGCCGACGTGCCGGCGGCGCGGGCCGCATCGACCGACGGCCTCGACCTGCTCCCGGTCCGGGTCGACGCCATGGGCTGCCTGCTCTTCGCCTGTCTCGATCCCGGCACGCCGCCGCTCGCCACCTGGCTCGGCGACCTCCCCGACCGACTGGCCGGCTACGAACTCGACCGCTGGCACCGGGCCGACGGTCTCACCGTCGGCATCGAGGCCAACTGGAAGCTGATCTCGGAGAACTACCAGGAGTACTACCACCTCCCGTGGGTCCACCCCGGCCTGGCCACGGTGTCGAGGGTCGACGACCACTACCGCTACCAGGGGCCGGGGATGTACTGCGGTCAGACCACCACGCCGGTCACCGATGGGGACGGCTCCACCTGGTTGAGCCTGCCACCGATGGCCGGCCTCGATGCCTCCGACTCGGTCAGCGGACGCCACATCGCCATCTTCCCGAACGTGCTGATCTCGATCCTGCCGAACCACGCCTTCGTGCTGCGGCTCGAACCCGACGGGCCGGGCCGGACCCGTGAGCACTGCACGTGGCTGCTCCCCCCGGGTGATGCGGTACCACCAGCCGAACGCGACGCCGGCTTCGCTGCGCTCCGCCAGTTCTGGCTCGACGTCAACGGCGAGGACATCGACATCGTGCAGCGGAGCCAGCGCGGTTTGAGCCGTGGCGCGGCGCCAGCCGGGCCACTGGCCCCACGGTTCGAGGAGCCGTTGCGCCGCTTCCACAACATGCTGGCCGATCTCTGCACGTCGGCCGAGCTGGCCGAGCTGGCGATCCCGGCCGGCGACCGCCCCGGCGCCGACGTCGAGCTCGGCGGGAAGCCGAACCCCCATCCCCCGTCCATCGAGACCGAGATCCTGCGAGGCTGATCCGTTGAAGACCCAGGCCAAAGCCGTCGTGATCGGCGGTGGCGTCGTCGGCGCCAGCGTGCTCTACCACCTGACCCGCAACGGCTGGACCGACGTCGTCCTCGTGGAGCGGCGCGAGCTGACCGCTGGCTCGACCTGGCACGCCGCCGGCGGCATGCACACCCTCAACGGCGACCCCAACGTGGCTGCGCTGCAGAAGTACACCATCGAGCTGTACCGGGAGATCGAGGAGATCAGCGGCCAGGACTGCGGCATCCACCTGACCGGCGGGGTCCAGCTGGCCGACACCGAGGAGCGGATGGACTGGCTCCGCAACGCCCACGCCAGGGGCCGCTACCTCGGTGTCGACACCGAGATGATCTCGGTGGCGGAGGCCAAGGAGCTGCTCCCCTACCTCGACGAGCAGTACTTCGTCGGCGCGATGTACGACCCGCTCGAGGGCCACGTCGACCCGTCCGGCGTGACCAACGCCTACGCCAAGGCGGCGAGGATGGCGGGGGCCGAGGTCGAGCGCCACACCTGGGCCCAGGACATCCGCCGACGACCGGACGGGTTGTGGGACATCGACTGCGGCGAGGCCGGCACGATCACCTGCGAGCACTTCGTGAACGCCGGCGGACTCTGGGCCCGTGACGTCGGCCGGATGTGCGGGCTCGAGCTGCCGGTCCTGGCCATGGAGCACATGTACCTGCTGACCGAGTCGGTGCCCGGCATCCGCGATTGGAATCGGGCCAGTGGGCGCCAGGGTCTGCACGCCGTCGACTTCGGCGGCGAGATCTACCTCCGCCAGGAGGGCGAGAGCCTGCTGCTCGGCACCTACGAGCGCCACGGGGTGCCCTGGTCGGTCTACGAGACCCCCTGGGACTTCGAGGCCCGCCTCCTCGAACCCGACCTCGACCGGATCGCCGACTCGCTCGCCGTCGGTTTCGCCCACTTCCCGATCTTCAACGAACTCGGCATCAAGCAGGTCATCAACGGACCCTTCACCTTCACCCCGGACGGCAACCCGGTGATCGGCCCGATCCGGGACCAGCCCGGCCACTGGGTCGCGGCCGGGGTCATGGCCGGGCTCAGCCAGGGCGGCGGGGTCGGCATGACCCTGGCCAACTGGATGACCGACGGCGATCCCGGACATGACGTGTGGGCGATGGACGTCGCCCGCTACGGCCCGTGGGCAACGCCCCGCTACACCGAGGCCAAGGTCCGCGAGAACTACGGCCGTCGGTTCCGCATCGCCTACCCGAACGAAGAACTGCCGGCCGGCCGTCCGTTGCAGACCACCCCGATCCACGACCGCCTGACCGGGGCCAACGCCGTGTGGGGCGCATCGTACGGGCTAGAGCACGCCCTCTGGTACCAGCAACCTGGCCTCGACCCCGTCGAGGAGGTGACCCTGCGGCGCTCGAACGCCTTCGACCGTGTCGCCGGCGAGGTGGCAGCCGTCCGCAGCGAGGTCGGCCTGCTGGAGACCACCAACTTCGCCAAGTACGAGGTCGCCGGACCGGGGGCCCGGGCGTGGCTCGACCACCTGCTGACCAACACGATGCCGTCGCCCGGGCGGCTGGTGCTCAGCCCGATGCTCAATCCAACGGGCAGGATCATCGGGGACTTCACGGTCGGCTGTCTGGCCGACGGTCTTGCCGGCCAGCGAGACGGTGGTGACGACGCAGAATCATTCGTGATCTTCGGCTCCGGCGCGGCCGAGGCGTACCACCGTCGCTGGTTCGCAGCCCAGCTCCCGGCCGATGGCTCGGTCACGATCCGGGCGTTCGGTCCCGACCTCTGCGGGCTGGCCATCGCCGGCCCGGCGGCCCGCTCGCTGCTCGCCGCCGTCGCCGATGCCGACGTCTCCGCCGAGGCCTTCCGGTTCCTCGACATCCGCTCGATCGAGCTCGGCCATCACCGCTGCCTGGTCGGACGGATCTCGTTCACCGGCGACCTCGGCTACGAGCTGTGGATGCCGTCGGCCCACCAGCGGGCGGTGTTCGACCTCCTCGTCGCCAGCGGTGCCGACCACGGCCTGCGGTTGTTCGGGGGCCGCGCCCTCGACAGCCTGCGACTGGAGAAGAACTTCGGTGCGTGGGCGACCGAGTACCGCCCGATCTACACCCCGGACCAGGCCGGGCTCGGCTGGACCGTGCGGACGGCCAAGGACTTCGTCGGCCGCGACGCAGTGGTGGCCGAGCGGGAAGGTCACATCGAGCGCCGGCTGGCCTTCTTCACCCTGGCCGCTGAGATCGACCCCGTCGGCGGGGCGTCTGATGCCATCGGCGACGAACCGATCTGGTTCGGCGACGAGGTGGTCGGCTGGGTCACCTCCGGCGGCTACGCCCACCACTCACAGGCGTCGGTGGCCGCCGGCTACGTGCGCCGCGACGTTGCGGCCGTCGGCGACGGCTACGAGATCGAGGTGTTCGGCGTGCGCCGCCGGGCGAGCCGGCTCACCGAACCGCTGTTCGACCCGGCCGGCGACCGCATGCGGGGCTGACCGGCGACCGGCGCCGGTGCCGACGCTGGTTCGCTCAACCGACGGCGGGCCGGAAGGTACCGGCCTCGTCTGCGTCGATCTCCTCGTCCGGATCGAGCGCCTGCAGGACCTCTCCAGGATCGAGCCCGGGGTCGGCCTCGAGTCGGCGGCGGGCCTCGGCGACCAGCGCGGTCGCCCGTGGCGGACCGTACAGCCCGGCCCAGATCTGCTCCTGGCGAGTCAGCACCCGCTCGACCTCTGCATCAGCCATGCAGCGGACGCTACCGACGGACCGGCCACCGCCAGTAGTGGCCAAAGTCCTCTTCCCGTTCGTCGCTTCGACCGTCCAGGACCGGCGTGCTAGCAATGCGATTGGTAGCGGTCGCCCGAGGTCGTCCCACCGCCGAGGAGGAGCAGCATGTACGGATTCAGCGACAAGGGCCTCGAGCTGCAGGAGCAGGTCTCGCAGTTCATGGCCGACTTCATCTACCCGAACGAGGAGGAGTACTACGCCGAGTACGAGGCCATCGACAACGTGCACGCCACCCCGCCGATGATGGATAAGCTCAAGGCGGCGGCCAGGGAGCGTGGCCTGTGGAACCTGTTCATCCCCCACCTCGATCCGCAGGCTCCCGGCACGAAGCTGTCGAACCTCGACTACGCCCCGATCTCCGAGGAGCTCGGCAAGGTGCCGTTTGCCTCCGAGGCCCTGAACTGCGCCGCCCCCGACACGGGGAACATGGAGATCCTCAACCTGTACGCCTCCGAGGCGGTGAAGGAGCGGTGGCTGGCGCCGTTGCTCCAGGGCGACATCCGCTCGGCGTTCTCGATGACCGAGCCAGAGGTGGCCAGTTCCGACGCCTCGAACATCGAGCTTCGGATCGATCGCGACGGCGACCACTACGTGCTCAACGGCAAGAAGTGGTTCTCGTCGAACGCCCTTCGGCCCGAGACCGAGGTGCTGATCGTCATGGGCAAGAACGATCCGGAGGCGTCGAGGCATCGCCAGCAGTCGATGATCGTGGTCCCCAAGGACACGCCAGGGATCTCGTTCGGGCGCGATCCGCTGGTGTTCGGCTACCACGACCGGGGCGGCCACCCGGAGGTGATCTACACCGACGTCCGGATCCCCGAGGACCACATCCTCGGCGGTGAGGGTGAGGGGTTCGCCATCAGCCAGGCCCGGCTCGGTCCCGGCCGCATCCATCACTGCATGCGCTCGATCGGGGTGGCCGAACGGGCGCTCGAGCACATGGTCAAGCGGGCCCTCGAGCGGGAGACGTTCGGGAAGCTGGTGGCCCAGCAGGGTCTGATCCAGGACTGGATCGCCGAGGCCCGTATCGAGATCGACCAGGCCCGCCAGTACGTGCTGCACGTTGCCCACCTGATGGACACCGTCGGGAACAAGGCGGCGGCCCAGGAGATCTCCGGCATCAAGGTGGCGATCCCCAACATGGCCCTCAAGGTCATCGATCGGGCCATCCAGGCCCACGGCGCAGCCGGCGTCACCCAGTTCACGCCGCTGGCCCACATGTACGCCCACATGCGGACCCTGCGGATCGCCGACGGGCCAGACGAGGTCCACAAGATGACGATCGCCCGCCGCGAGATCAAGCGCCACAGCCCCGAGTTCCGGATGACCTGAGCGGTCGACCCGGACGCGGCGGCGGGCCATTCCGACGAAGGGTCCGTCCCGTCGAGGGGTCCGGCCCGTCGAGGGGTCGGGCCCGGTCGGCCTCGCGAGGTCACGGATGTTGACGCCAACCGGGCAGGCGCAGATCCGCCCGACCGGGCCGCGGCCGGGACGGTCTAGGCCCTCTAGGCCGGCTTGGTGGCGATGAAGGCGTAGCCGGACACGTCGAAGGCGCGGGCGTTGGCCTCGCCGCCGGCGCCACCGAAGGTGTCGACCGGCTCGGAGATGGCGACGTCGACGAAGCCGATCTCGGTGAGGAGCTGGATCCAGCCTGCGCACGGCAGGCCACCGGCGATTCAACCGGTCCAGAGGTCGATGTGACGGCGTGCGTCGTCTGGGACCTCGTTGCCGTTGGCGATGTCGGCGAACTGCAGTCGGCCACCGGGACGGAGCACCCGCCACGCCTCACCGAACGCCGCGAACTTGTCCGGACACAGGTTGACCACGCCGTTGGCGATGACCACGTCGGCCCACTCGTCGTCGACCGGGAGGTCCTCGAGGTAGCCGTCGCGGAACTCGACGTTGTCAACGCCGGTCTGCTTGGCGATCAGCGAGGCCGTGGTCCGGGCCTTGGCCAGCATCGCCGGTGTCATGTCGACGCCGATGACGTGGCCGGCCGGCCCGACCGCCCTGGCGGCCAGGAAGCTGTCCATGCCGGCTCCGGCGCCGAGGTCGACGATCCGTTCCCCCTGGCCGATGGGTCGGTGTTCAAACGGGTTGGCCACCCCGGCGAACGACTCGACCGCGACCGGTGGCAGTGCGTCGACCTCGACCAGGTCGTAGCGACAGCGCTCGGCCACCAGGCGACCGGTGTGGAAGTGGTAGCCGTCGTCCGGGGCGATCGCCACGGCGGCGTATTTGTCCTTGACCTCGCGGCGCAGCTCGTCCCGGTCGACCGGGATCTCATCGCTGGCGGTGCCGCCGAAGTGCTCATCGGAGTGCTCGATGTGTTCCTGCTGGCTCATGTGTCCCACTCTGAGCCAGGAACCGTCCCGAAGCTCGCCTCCCGGGAAGTCATCAGGGAATCTCCAGCGATCCTCCACAACGACGGCCTCTCGGCCAGACCGGCACGCCCCGATTGCCACCGGCGACCGACCGCATCCGGCTTGCCGGACACGATCGGTCACGTCATGGCGCTACCCCTCGACGGTGGCGTGCTTCTCCGTCCACGCCGCCAGGGCATCAGCCTGCTCGGTGTTGAGCTGCTCACGCACCGCCTGGGCCCGGGAGACCGCATCGACGAGGCGGGAGATGGCGTTGCCCTGGAAGTGTGGCATCACCCGCTGGGCCAGCAGCTCGTAGCTGCGGGCCTTGGCCTGCGGGTTGGCGAAGTCGTGGTCCATGCAGAGGTAGCCGCCGAAGCCGCCCGACTGCTTCCACAGCGACTCGATCTGCTTGACGCAGTCCTCCGGCGTACCGATTGCGCCGATACCGGTCTCGTTGACCCAGTCGATCCGCTCCTGGAGCGTGTCGCCCTCGGGGTGGAACTGCGGCGCAGCGGCGGTGTTCTGGAGGTAGTCGAACCAGTGCTCGATGCCGTACTCGACGTCGCGGAGCGCCTGCTCCTTGGTCTCGGCGAGGTGCATGACCCCGACCAGCCGCCACTTGTCACGTTCGGCCTGATGACCGTGCTCGGCCGCCATCTCCTTCCACACGTCGTAGTGCAGGGCCAGGACGTCGGCCCCGATCTGCATGGTGGCTCCGATCGACAGCAGCCCGATGCCGTGCCGGCCGGCCAGGCGGGGGCCCGATGGTGAGGCGATGGCGGCCACCGCGATCTCGAGGTCGGTGGAGTACAGCGGCAGCTGGCACTTGGCGTCGTTGAGCGAGAACCAGTCGGTCTCCCTCGTGAGCGGATCGTCCTCGTAGAGCAGGTGCATGATGGCGCCCATGCCCTCCTCGAGCATCCGGCGTTGCTCGGATGGGTGGATGCCGATCATGTGGGCATCGGTCGGCAGCGCACCCGGGCCGGCGCCGAACATGAACCGACCCCGGCTGAGGTGGTCGAGCAGCGTGATGCGATCGGCCACCCAGAGCGGGTTGTGGTACGGCACCGACAGCACGCCGGTCCCGAGCTTGATGTTCCGAGTCCGTTCGAGTGCAGCGGCGCAGAAGACCATCGGGTCGGCGATGATCTCGGTCCCGCAGGAGTGGTGCTCGCCGATCCACGCCTCGTCGAAGCCGAGGTAGTCGAGGTGGCGGATCAGCTCGAGGTCTCGGTGCAGGTTGGCGTTCGGGTTGGTGGCGTGGTCGTGGAACGGGGCATGAAATATGCCGAACTTCATGCGTTGCATTGGTTCCCCCTCAGGTGTGGTGGTGGCGGTTCGGGTCGACCTCCCCTGGCCGTCCCTGTCGACGAATCTACATCGCCGCCGGGTCACGTTCGTCATCGGCCGGGTCCGCCGGCCCCGTCATCGCCACGACCTGGGGCCGCCTGGCGGTCCATGACGCCAGGGCCACCGCACCGAGCACGGCGTTGACGATCAGGGCCGCTGCGACCCCGATGCGCTCGGCGCTCTCCCCCAGCACGTACATGCCGAGCGGGAGCGCACCGATGGCCATCGACAGCAGGCCGAGGGCCCGACCACGCAGTTCCGCCGGGGCGGCGGCCATGACCAGGGTGGTCTGGGTCGACCCGAACAGGCCGGCGCCGAACCCGGAGACGATGATGGCCGTCAACGCCAGTGGGTAGGTCGGGGCCAGGGCGAACGGCACGAGCAGGACCAGGGCCATGGCGACACCGATCGTGTACACGAGCCCCCGTCGACGGGGTCGCAGCCTGGCCATGACCAACGAACCGCTCATCATCCCGATCCCGGTGCCGGCGGAGAGCAGACCGACGAGGAGCGGCGTCGCCCCGAGCTCGTCGGCGACGACCGGAACGATCGGGAAGTAGGCGAACAGGAAGAAGTTGGCGATGACGGTGACCCCGAGGATGGCGAAGACGCTCTGCTGGCGGCGGAGCTGACGGATGCCGTCGAGCAGACCGTCGTCGGTGGCCTCAACGGTGGCGCTCTGCAGCTTCGGCGGGCTGCGGACCGGACCGAGCACCAGGAGCGACACCACGAGGAGACCGGCGATGACGAAGAACGCCGAGCCGACGCCCACGGCCTCGACGGCCGAGCCTCCGGCGAGGGCGCCGAGCACCATCCCGGAGGAGAGGCTGAGCGACTCGAAGGCCATGGCGTTGTCGATACGGGACTCGCCGACGAGGTCGAACACGAGCGCTCGCCGGCTGGTCATGTCGGTCACCCACCCGACCCCGACGACAAAAAGGTACAGGTACAGCGCCCAGAGCGGCGCCCGATCGGCCCGGACCAGGATGCCGATGGCGATCGATGCGGGGATCAGCACCGCCAGCTGGGTCCGGACGGTGACGAGGCGATCCACCCGATCGGAGACGAGGCCGCCGAGGACACCACCGACGAGCAGCGGTGCGTACAACGCCGTGCCCGCCAGCTGCACGAGGCGGGGTGAACCGGTCAACTCGTTCACGAGGAACGTGCCGAGGAAGGCGACACCCCAGCGGGTCAGGTGCCAGATGAGTCCGCTGAGCCAGACCAGCCCGAAGTGGCGGACCCGGAACGCGGATGCCGGCGAGCGGGTCGGCCACCGACTCGCGGGCGGCCGCTCGGCCGTAACCCGGCCGCTCACCGAACCGTCATCGGCACCGGTTGGTCATCGTCCCGATGCCCTCGACCGTCGAGGTGATCACGTCGCCGGGCTCGAGGAACGTCCGGGTGGCCGCCCCGACCCCGGCCGGGGTGCCGGTGAAGATGACGTCGCCGGTCTGCAGTGTGAGCGCAGCCGAGAGGTAGGCGACGAGTTCGGCCACGGAGAACAGGAGGCTGGTGGTCCGATCGTCCTGCTTGCGCTCGTCGTTGATGTCACAGGTGATCGCCAGGTCGGTCGGGTCGTCGAAGCTGTCGGTCGACACCAGGAACGGTCCCATCGGCCCGTAGGTGTCGCGCGACTTGCCGAGGTCGAAGTGCGGCGGCTTCGACGACAACTGGAGCGCACGGTCGCTGATGTCCTGGCCGACGGTGAGCCCCAGCACGTGGTCCCAGGCCCGCTCGGCCGGGATGTCCCGACCCGACTGGCCGATCACCGCCACCAGCTCCACCTCCCAGTCGGCGGTGGTGCAGCGCAGCTCGACGTCGTCGTTCGGTCCGACGATGCAGCTCGGGAACTTCGCGAACACGAGCGGCACGGCCGGCGGCTCCATGTTCGACTCCTCGGCGTGCGTCCGGTAGTTCAGGCCGATGCCGAAGGCGTTGGTCGGGGCTGGCACCGGGGAGCCGAGGTCCGCATCGGCGAGCGCGCCCCCCGGCTCGGCGTCGGCAAGGGTGGCAGACGCCTGGTCGAGTGCGGTCGCATCGGTCAGCGCGGCCATCGGGTCGGCGGGCACACCGCCACCGGTCACGGTCTCCAGGTCGTACCACCGGTCGTCGGCGACCAGGGCCGATCGGCCGGACACGGTGGCGAATCGAAAGGGCATGGCGACTCCGGACTCGGGAGGTTGGGACCGCCCGATTCTGCCCGACACCGTCCGTATCGGCCAGCCCGCCGCCGGTCGGCGGCGGGCTGTGGGGCCGGGCTCCGGTCGCCCGTCAGTCCCGGTTCGAGGTCGGGGTCAGGGCGGTCGGGGCGGCCTCGGGGTTCGTCGTCATCAGGATCATGAGCTTCTGCCAGATCTTGCGGGAGAGCCCCGTGGTCAGGTTCTCGATCTCGTTGACGGTGGCCAGGACCGCCGGATCATCGAAGCGCTGGGCCACAACGGCCGCGCCCTTCGAGGAGATGGCCAGCATCTCGGTGCAGTAGTCGAGGTACCGACCCAGCTCGAAGGCGGTCAGGTCGGCGGTCGGCGACGCCGAGGTCGGTCGATGGTCCTGGCCGGCCAGGCGCTGCGGATCCTTGGTGAGCTGCATCATGTCGATCACGTGGGCGAAGCTGCGGATCTCGTGCAGCTCGGCCAGGACCCGGCGGCGCTTGATGCGGGTCTCCAGCGTCGACAGGAAGAACAGCCCGGCACCGAGGAAGATCAGGTCGTTGACCGCGGCCTCGACGAACGGCACCCAGTCGTCGATCGTCTCCAGCCCGGAGAGTGACAGGTTGACCGAGATCGTGCTCATGACCACGACCACGACCAGCACGAGGATGGCGTAGAGCCAGCGGACCCACAGGATCGGCCGGCTCAGCTCCTCGGCCCGACTCCCCATCTGCTGGCACAGCTCGATCAGCTCCCGGCTGCGCCGCTCCAGGCCCGAGCCGGGGAACCGCTCGTGGATCCGGGCGTTGAGCCGGACCGCGGTGATCTCGATCTCGGAGGTGTCGATGGTGGCGAGGGGCACGGTGGTGGTGTGACCGGGCGGCGGGGTGCTGGTCGGCTCCTGGCTCGACAGGATCAGGCCGCGGCCAGCGCCTCACCCTCGATGGTGATCCGATGCATGAGCCGCCGCTGGCCCTGGTAGTCGTTCAGCGCATAGTGCTGGACCGCCCGGTTGTCCCAGATCGCCATCGACCCCTCCTCCCAGCGGAACCGGTAGGTGAACTCGGGCCGACCGGCGTGCTGGTAGAGGTGGTCGAGCAGCGGCTTCGACTCGGCGTCGGTCCAACCGACGAACCGGAGCGTGAACGCCCCGTTGACGTACAGACATGGCCGCCCCGACTGCGGGTGTGCGATCACGACCGGGTGCACGGCATCCTGCTCGGCCGCCTCGGCGTTGCCGATCCGCCCCCTGGTCGACTCGCCGTAGCCGCCCTTGCCGGCCTCGGCGGCCTTGCCGAAGATGTGCCGGCTCGAGTGCTCGGCCCGCAGGCCGCGGAGGGTGGCCTTCAGGCCGTCGGAGAGGGCCTCGTAGGCGGCGTTCATCCCGGCGAACAGCGTGTCACCGCCGACGGCCGGGAGCTCACGGGCGTAGAGCAACGACCCCATCGCCGGGATCTCGTCGTAGGAGTGGTCGGTGTGCCAGCCGCCCCCGATGTTCACGGCCTGATCGGGCTCCTTGCGGACCTCGGCGACGCGGGGGTGGCCGGGTACCGGGGTGAAGAACCGGTTGACGTTGATCGTCCCCCACCGCTCAGCGAAGGCCTCGTGCTGGTCGGGCGTGAGGCGCTGATCACGCAGGAAGATGACGCCGTGGTCGGCCAAGGCGCGTCGCAGCACATCCATCTGGCCGTCGGTGACGCCGGCCGCCACATCGATGCCGGCGATCTCGGCCCCGACGGCGTTGGTGCAGGCGGTGACGGTGATCGTGGTGTGGTGCTCCGTCGCCGTCATCGTCGTCCGTGTCCCTCCGCTCGGTCCGCACGCCGGCCGCCGACGTACGGGGGTGAGCTTACGGCGAGCCCGGCCGCGGGGCCAGGCACGGACTGGGACGGCCATCGGCCCACCGCTACCCTGCCGGCCATGATCGACCAGTCCGACACCAGGAGCGCCGAATTGTGCCGCCGTCTCCGGATCGAGCGGGCCGTGCTCGGTGCGCCGATGGCGGCGGTGGCCGGCGGGCGACTGGCTGCGGCCGTGAGCGCCGGGGGCGGACTCGGGTTCATCGGCGGCGGGTACGGCGACCCGGCGTGGCTCGGCCCCCAGGTGACCGAGGCAGGCGGGGCCAGGATCGGGATCGGCCTGATCACCTGGAACGTTGGCCGTGAGCAGGTGCTCGGCGCGCTGGCCCACGGCCCGGCGGCGCTGTGGCTCTCGTTCGACGACCCGCGGGAACTGGCCCCGCTGGTCCACGACGCCGGAATCCCGTTGATCTGCCAGGCCTCCACCGTCGTCGAGGCCGAGCAGGCCGCCGAGGCCGGTGCGGCGGCGATCGTGGCCCAGGGCAACGAGTCCGGCGGACACGGCCGCTCCGACCGGGCCCTGTTCGGGCTGTTGCCTGCGGTGGTCGATGCCGTCGACCCCATCCCCGTCGTCGCAGCCGGCGGGATCGTCGATGTGCGGGGCTACGACGCCGCCCTGGCCCTCGGCGCCGCCGGGGTGTCACTGGGGACCCGGTTGTATGCGTCCACCGAGGCGCTCGATGTCGACGCAGCCAAGCAGCGCCTGGTCGACGCCGGCGGCGACGACACCGTGCGGAGCATCGTCTACGACATCGCCCGCGGGCCCGAGTGGCCGACCGGCTACACCGGCCGGTCGCTCCGCAGTCCACTGACCGAGGACTGGGTCGGCCGTGAGGACGAGATGCGGTCCCGCCGACCCGAGATGGAGGACCTGCATCGGCGAGCCGCAGCCGACGGCGACGTGTCGGTCCGGGTCGTGTGGGCCGGTGAGGGCGTCGACGGCATCGCCGACATCCGCTCCGCCGCCGACCTGGTCGGCGAGTTCCCACTCGGCCGAGCCTGACCCCGCGGTTCCGCTGATCTCGGGGTCAGCGTCCGGAGTCGATGTGGTCGATGGCCCACACGACGGCCGTGCCGTCGGTTCCGCCCGTCACCAGCCGCGTCCCGTCCTCGGTGAAGGCGGCGCTCGTGACGAAGCCGGAGTGACCTGCCAGCTCGCCGACGACACCGCCGGTCTCGGTCGACCACAACCGGGCCACCCCACCGTCACCGGCGGCGACGAACCGACCGTCTGGCGACACCGTGGGCCGACCGCCGATCGACATCTGCGAGTCGAACGACCGGAGCGTCGCCCCGGTGTCGGGGTCGATGATGCTGAGCTGACCGGACAGCTCGCTCACCAGCACGCCGGACCCGTCCGGGAGGTAGTCGATCGAGTGGTAGCCACCGAGCGGGGTCTGATGTTCCGCCACCAGCTCCCCGGACCGGACATCCCAGACCCGCAACGAGAGGTCGTCCTGCGACGAGGTGATCAGTCGACGATCGTCCGGTGACAGGTCGATGCTCAGGATGGGTCCGGCGTGGGCGGCAACCGTTCGGAGTGGTGCCAGCGTCTGGCCGTCGAACACCGAGAACGTGAAGTCGTGGGAGATCCCGACCAGGAACGAGCCGTCGGAGGCGTACCGGACCGCGTTCGTGAACGAGGAGCAGCCAAGGACCTCCTCGCCCTCACCGCCGATCTCGACGAGGCGCTCCTGCGTCGCCGTCTCCCACAACGTCACCGTGTCGTCGTAGGCGTTCTCGGCGAACCGCTCGCCGAGCCCGGTCAGGAGCCGGCTGCCGTCAGGCGAGAAGGCGACGGACTGCACGTCGCCCTCGTCGTGTCGGAGCTCGACGGCACCGACGTCAGCGGCGGCGCCGCTCATTCCCTCGACCGGCAGGACGGCAACGGTTCCCGTCGACGTGGCGATCGCCAACACGTCGTTGTCGGCCACCTCGACGTCGTTGACCACGCCGGCCTCGTAACGATCGATGCGACGGCTCGCCAGGCCGGTGCCATCGACGAACTCGACGCCGCCGAGGAAGGTGACCACCGCGATGCCGGATCGGTCGGCGGCCCTGGCGCTCACGGTCACCGAGCGCTCGGTGCCGGGAACCTGGCCGACGACACCCTCGTCGCCGTCGACGACGATCCTGGCGCCGTCACGCAGGACGGCGACGAACCGGTTCCCGTCCAGGGCGTGCAGCGAGGTGGGGATGCGACCGTCGTTGAGGACACCGAGCTCCGTCACGCCTCCGTCGGCCGCAACGATCCGACCATCGGTCGTGCCGACGATCGCGACCGTGCCACCCGCACCGACGTCCCAGACGTCGTCGGTCAGCAGCGCCGTCGATCGCAGCGCCACGCCCGTGGCGGCGTCCAACCAGAGCAGCCGGCGCCCGAAGTCGGTCGAGTCGCCGACGAGATCGAGCAGGACCCGATCGGCCGATGGGTCGGCGACCGCCCGCTGCACGGTCACCCCTGACGGCAGGTCGAGTGACGAGCCGACCGGTTCACCACCATCGGTCGCGACCAGCACCTCGACGCCGGCGGGACCCTGGTTGGCGGCGAACCACCACGAGCCGTCGGCGGCGATCGCAACCGCACCGATCACACCGTCCTCTGGTGGGTCGTGCACCTCGGCGGACGACCAATCGGGCGCCACCACCTCCAGTCGGTCGGCCGAGGCGATCACAGCCGATCCATCGTCGGCCAACGCCCATGCGAGACCAGCGGCGACCGTCCGGACCGGCCGCGGATCGACGCCGAGCTCCCACAGCTCGATCGCCGTCTCCCGCTGCATCAGGCCTCGGCCGCCGTCGGGGACCAGTTGGACCGCGATCGGGGGGTCGAGGGTGGTGAGCGGGAGTGCCGTGACCCCCTGATCCCGATGCAGTTCGGCCCCGGCGGTCGTGGCCACCAGATCGACCCCGGCCGTCGTGGCCGCAGCGACGGCCCTGCCCGTCCCGATGCGCCGGAGCGGCGACGTGGCCGGCGCCGAGGCGAGCGGTGACACCTCGGCTCCGGCCTCGGTGCTCCTCGTCGAGGCGGTCGCGGCCTGTCCGGTCGCCGTCCCGTCACCTCGTGTCGTCGCCGGACTGCAGGCCGAGGCGACGAGCAGGACGGCCAGCACCGACGCCGCCGCAGCGGCGACAGCCGAGCGGCCGCCGACCTCGGGCCCCTGCGTTGCCCGCCGTTGCTCCACCGTCACTCCTCCGACGCCGGTCCGCCGCCCGATCGACGCGCCAAGGACGAGGATACGGCCAGACGGGCCGCTCGCCAGGTCAGGCGTCGATCGAACCGTTCGGTGGGAGGCCGAGCGCCTTCGTCACCTGCACGATGACCTCCAGTTCGCCGCGGCTGACCCGGACGCCCTGCTCCTTGGCCGCCTCGGCCACGGCACCGGCGACACTCAGCACCCACCGCTTGTAGCCGTCGGCGATGTCCGGTTCGACGGTGTCGGCGAGGATCCTGGTCAGCTCCTGGCACGCCACCTCGGCGTCGGTGGCCAGCGCATCCGGGGTGAGGACCCTGTAGGCCTCGAAATCGGCCGTGGTGTCGGTTGCGGCGGCCTGGGCGATCAGGTCACGAGCCGGGTTGTCGGAGGCACCGTCAGCGATCGTCGCCAACAGCGAGCGCGTCTCGCGGATGCTGCCGAGGAAGCCGGAGTGCTCGGCCTTGGCCACCGCCATGCCGACCAGCACCGGGGCGGCCGCCACCCGGTCCCAGTCGTCGTTGGAGAAATCGAACTGCGTGCCCACGATTCTGCTCACCTTCCGGGCGGTGTCATCCAAACCCAGCGCCGCCCATGGCCAGGGTATCCCTGCGGTCGTCGGCGGCCGATCCGGCGACCGTGCCCACTCGGGGTGGTGGCTCAGGTGGTGGCGTAGTCGCTGTCGGCCTCGGGGGTCAGCTTCTCGTGCAGGTGGACGGGCTGCTGCTTGCGGTTGGTGCGACGCACGCCGATGTTGAGGGCCTCGACGAACACCGAGAAGGCCATCGCTGCATACACATAGCCCTTCGGGATCTTCTCGCCGAGCCCCTCGGCGATCAGGGTCATGCCGATCAGCAGGAGGAAGGCGAGGGCCAGCATCTTCACCGACGGGTGCTGATTCACGAACCGGTAGATGGCGCCCGAGGCCGCGAGCATCACGACGATCGCCAGCACGATGGCGATGACCATCACCTGCACGATGTCGGTCATCCCGACCGCGGTGATGACCGAGTCGATCGAGAACACGAGGTCGAGCAGCATGACCTGGCCGATGACCGCGGCGAAGGTCGGGGCCGCCTTCGACGAGGTGTGCTCGACCTCACCCTCCAGCTTGTGATGGATCTCCCTGGTCGCCTTGTAGATCAGGAACAGGCCACCGAGGAACAGGATCAGGTCCTTGCCGCTGAAGCCACGGCCGAAGACCTCGAACAGTTCCTCCTCGAGGGTGATGATCCAGCCGATCGCCAGCAGCAGCACGATTCGCATCCCGCCGGCGGCGAGGATGCCGGTTCGCCTGGCCCGATCCTGTTGCTCGACCGGCAGTTTGTTGGCCAGGATCGAGATGAAGACGACGTTGTCGACTCCGAGAACGATCTCCAGGGTCAGGAGCGCGACGAGGGCGCTCCAGGCGTTCGGGTCACTCAGCCATTCCACGAGGCAGGCAGTGTAGTGAGTCGGCCTGCTGCTCGCTTCCCGATCCGGCAGCGACCCGGTTCGGAGGCGGTCGGCGCGTCTGACTCAGGCGACCGGCTCGGCTCGGCTCCCGTCGGCCCTGGCCGGGGCATGGCTGGTGTCGTCCGGACCGAACGCTCTGGTCCAGCATGCGAACTCCAACAGGATCCCGTCCGGGTCGCGGAAGTAGACCGAGCGGACGAACACCCCGTCGTGCAGCGCCGGGGCGATCGTGGTCTCCGAGTCGTCGTGGTTGATGACGGGGCTGACCTCGACGCCCTTGTCCCGGAGCTTCTCGACGTAGTCGTCGAACCGGTCGGCCGCGACGTCGAGGGCAACATGGTTCATCGAACCATGGGCGGACACGATCGGGCCGACGCCCGGCATGTGGCCGGCGGACGCAATGCCGGGTGCGGCCTCGGGGGCGCCGGGGAACCAGAAGAAGGCGATCGAGTCGCCGTTGCCGCAGTCGAAGAAGAAGTGCTGGCCGCCGCCGGGGATCTCCAGGGTCTTGATGAGCGGCATGCCGAGCACGTTGGTGTAGAAGTCGACGGTGCGCTCCATGTCGCTGGAGACGAGGGCGAGGTGGTTGATCCCGCCGAACTGGAACTCGGTGTTGCTCGTGGTCATGATGCCGGACCCCCTGTGCCTGGTGCCGACCAGCCTAGATCAGCGCATCGCAGCCATCAGATTCGGGCGAGCACCCACTCGACGATCGTGTCGGCCACCCGGTCCCTGGCCCCGTCTGGCTCGAGGAAGTAGTGGTCCCCCGGCAGCGACAGCCGGGTCACGTCGGCCGCTGCGAGTGCGCTCAGGATCGCGTCGCCGTCAGACGGGAACACCCCGGCGTCGCCGGCGGCCTCGATCAGCAGCGTCGGCAGCCGGAGCCTGGCCAGGTGGGGACCGGCCCGGCACGGCGAGTGCTCGAGGCTCCACATCGACAGCCAGGTGCGGAGCGAGTTGACGAGGCCGACACCGTGGATGCCACGGTTGGCCCTCGCCGGATCGCCGAGGTAGCAGTGGTTGGCCCTGCGGTCGTTCGGGTCGAGCGTCGGGTCGACGAACCGAGGGTCGGCCCACACCCGGTCGACAACGAACAGCCGGTCGCTGAGACCGGCCGCCCGACAGCGGGCCAGCTCCTCGACGGCCCACTCGCTGATCCGATTGGAGCGCTCGACCTGGGCCCGTCGGTAGCGGGTCACGAACTCCGGGCTGTAGGGCGGACCGTTGTCCGGTTGGTAGATATCGAGGGTCGGGTCCGTGACGGTCGGGTCGGACTCGTCGAGCACCGAGCCGTCGAGCCAGTTGGCGAAGATCTCCGGCCGGCCGGGGTGGGCGGCCACGAACACGAACAGGTCGCCCGCCGGGAGGTCCTCCACCCCGGGCACCGGGCGGAGACCGGCGGTCGGTTCGAGGTTCGGCTCGACAGCCTGCGACTGGTAGGCGCCCATCAGCGACCCGCCGCCCGAGTTGCCGAGCAGCACCACCGTGTCGATCCCGGCCTCCTCGCGCAGCCACCGGACCCCGACGCCGATCTCGGCGACGGCGTGGTCGAGCAGGAACGTGCGCTCGTTGCCGCGGAAGCGGGTGTTCCATCCGAGGAAGCCGTAGCCCCTGGCCGCGAGGTACGAAGCCAGGTAGTGCTCGCTGAAGTCGACGTTGTAGTGGGTGGCGATGAACGCCGTCTTCGGCGCCGGGCCGCCGGCTGGACGGTGCCAGAGCCCCTGACAGGGGTGGCCGCCGGCACCGGCCCGACCGATGACCGGCGAGGGCAGCCCGACGAACTCCCGCACGATCCGATCGCCGTCGGCCGCGCTCATCCCCTCGTCCCCCCGGGACCGGCGCCCCGATCGGTCGCGGTCATCGGCTAGGTCGCCGCCACCGACCGTGCCGCCATCTCCCGGAGCGCGGCGGCGACCTGGGCCCGCTCGGGGACCGCCGAGATCAGGATGTCCACCATCGAGAGCGACGTGTGCATCTGGCCCCGCATCGGCACGTGGCTGGCCTCGTTGCCGGCCGCCTGCAGCGCCTCGACATACGCCGCGCCCTCGTTGCGCAACGGATCGAACTGGGCGGTGAAGACCACCGCCGGAGGGAGGTCGTCGAGGTTGCCCCGGATGGGCGAGGCCCGGGGATCGCTCCGCTCGGCCTCGTCCGCGTAATGGCTCCAGAACCACCGCATCAGCCCGGTCGTGAGCACGAAGCCCTCGGCGTTCTCGTCGTAGGAGCCGCCCTCGAGGACGCAGTCGGTCACCGGGGTGATCAGGACCTGACCGGCGATGGCCGGACCGCCCGCATCGCGGGCCTGCTGTGTCACCACCGTGGCCAGGTTGCCGCCGGCGCTCCAGCCGCAGACGACGAGTGGCCCCGGGCGAGCCCCGAGCGCCTCGGCGTTGGCCGCTGCCCATCGCAGCGCAGCGAACGCATCGTCTGGGGCGGCCGGGAAGCGGGCCTCGGGACCGTGGCGGTAGTTGCAGGACAGGATGATCGAGTCGCTGGCCACACACAGGTCCCGGCACATCGGATCGTCGGAGTCGTGGGCGCCGAGCACCCAGCCGCCACCATGGAAGTACAGCACCAGCGGGTGCGGACCGTCGGTCGGTGGGCGGTACAGGCGGTACTCCAGCTCACCATCGGCCGCCGGGTAGGTCCCGTCGACGATCTCGCCGACCTCGGGCCCGGGTGGCCGCTCGGCGCTGGAGGCCTCCATGAAGGCCCGAGCGCTCGCCGGGTCCATCGACTCGATCGGCGGGAGGTCCAGTTCCGCCATCATGTCGAGCACCATGGCAACGTCGGGCTGGACGCGGCGGATGATCCCGTCGTTTCGCTGCGTCACCGCACCCGACCCGTCCGCCGGCCCGAGCTCGAAGCCGAGATAGCCCTGCTCGACCACGTCGTCGCAGACCTGACGATAGGCATCGACCCCGCCGATGTAGGGCAGGAAGACCCGGGGCTTGCCCGGCACGTTGGCCCCCATGTACCACGAGTTCGCTTGCGGGTAGAGCGTGATGTCGGCGCAGTCGTTGACGTGCTGGACCCAGCCGGCCTCGGCGGTCGGCGTCGGCTCGATCACGCCGAGACCGTTGTCCCGAAGATCGGCAAGCGTGGCGGCGATCCACTCGACGTGCTGCTCGATCGACACCATCATGTTCGACAGCACCGACGGCGAGCCCGGCCCGGTGATGGCGTAGAAGTTGGGGAACCCGTCGACCATCAGCCCAAGGTAGGTCAGGGGGCCGTCGGCCCACTTCTGCTTCAGGGTGAGGCCGTCACGGCCCTCGATGTCGACGGCGACGATGGCACCGGTCATGGCGTCGAACCCGGTGGCGAACACCAGGGCGTCGAAGTCGAACGAGCGGCTCTCGGTGTCGATCCCGGTGGCGGTCACCGACCGAATCGGGTCCTTGCGGAGGTTGACGAGCGACACCCCCGGCTTGTTGAACGTGGTGTAGTAGCCGCTGTCGAGGCATGGCCGCTTGGTCCCGAACGGGTGATCGTCTGGGCAGAGGTCCTCGGCCACGGCCGGATCGTCGACGATCTCCCGGATCTTGTCGCGGATGAAGTCGGCCACGATCTCGTTGGCCGCCGGATTGACGGCGGCGTCGTTGAAGGCCCGGCTGAGGCCGAAGAGCGTGCCCTCCTGCCAACCCGCCTCGAGCCGTCGCTTCCGCTCCTCGGGGTCGAGCTGGAAGGCCCCCTCCTCCGGCGGATCGATCGGGACCCCGGCCCGCGACCACCTGGCGTCGTTGCGGTACTCGGCGTGTCGACCGTCGATCGCATCCCGCTTCTCGCTACGGATGTCGCCGTTGCGGGCCGGCATCGAGAAGTTCGGCGTCCGCTGGAAGACGGTCAGCTCGGCCGCCTGCTCGGCGATGATCGGGATCGACTGGATGCCGGACGAGCCCGTGCCGACCACCCCGACCCGCTTCCCGGTGAAGTCGACCCCCTCGTGGGGCCACTGGCTCGTGTAGTAGGTGTCGCCGGCGAAGCTCTCGATGCCGGCGATGTCGGGCGGGAGCTTTGGCTGTGACAGGCACCCGGTCGCCATCACGTAGTGACGGCAGGTCAGCTCGTCACCACCGTCGGTCGTGAGCCGCCACCGGGAGGCGTCGTCCTCCCAGGTCGCAGCGGCGACCCGGGTCTGGAACCGGAAGTGCTTGCGAAGGTCGTGCTTGGTGGCGACGTGATCGGCGTAGCGGAGGATCTCCGGCTGCGTGGCGTACTTCTCCGACCACTCCCACTCGGTCTCGAGCTCGGGGTCGAAACTGTAGGAGTAGTCGATCGACTCGATGTCGCAGCGGGCCCCCGGGTAGCGGTTCCAGTACCAGGTGCCGCCGACGTCGTCCGCCGTTTCGAAGCCCTGCATGGAGAAGCCGAGCTCTCGCAGCTTGTAGGCCAGGTACATGCCGGCGAACCCGGCGCCAGCCACGACGACGTCGACGTCGACATCGGTCTCGGCGGCGCCGGTGGTCGTCCCGTTCGCATCGGTGGTCATCAGCAGTCCCCTTCGATCGACCCCGTTGCCTGCGATTGTCGCGCACCGGCCGAGAGGCCAACCAGCCGCCGGGCCCGGTGCCGCCGGCAGGTCCCGGTCGTCGACTACGGTCGGCTGCCCGATGCCTCCGCACCACCGGGTACCCGCCCGCGATCACCGCCCGCATCGGTACCGAGCTCGCCGCTGTCCTGGCCGAACGATCACCGGCCGACCTCTGGCCATCGCGCTTGCGGTTGCCCTCGTCGCCGGGGCCTGTGGCACCGACGACCCGGGTCCGGCACCCGGCGAGCTCGGCGCGACGACAACGCCGACCACTCGGAGCGCCTCCTCGACAGCGGTGTCGGCACCGGGCGCAACGGGTGCCGACGACGAGGCCGTGTCGACAACGGACGTGTCGCCCGATCCCGACGACACATCGACGGGCCAGGAGTCGACGAGCGAGGTCGAAACAGAGCCGTCGGCCCGGCCCGGCCTCGATGCCTGCCGCCCAGGCGACATCGAGTCGGCCGGCCGGGTCGAACGGTCCGACCTGGTGGAGACCTCCGGGCTTGCGGCCAGTCGCCGTCACGAGGGCGTGCTCTGGGCCCACAACGACTCCGGCTCGGCGGCCGGGATCTACGCCGTCGGCCTCGACGGCGAGGACCTTGGCTTCTTCGCCCTCCAGGACGACGGGGCACCGGTCGACGCGGTCGACGTCGAGGACGTCGCCATCGTCGACGACCGCCTCTACCTGGCCGACATCGGCGACAACGGCGCTGGCCGCGCGGCGGTGACGGTCTACGTGCTCGCCGAGCCAGAGCCGGGGGTCGACGGGCAGGCCGAGGTGCTGCAGATCATCCAGGTCCGCTACCCGGACGGGCCGACCGATGCGGAGGCACTCGTCGTCGACCCGGCATCGGCGGAGCTCCTGATCCTGTCGAAGGACCTCGATGCGCCGACGGCGCCGACCCGGCTCTACGCCGCACCGCTCCCCGACCAGACGACGCCCCTGGTCGAGGTCGAGCCGACGCTGGTCGGCCAACTCGACGTTGCTGCCATCACGGCCACGTCGGCCTCGATCTCGATCGGCGGCCTCTTGTTCCCCGGCTCGGTGACCGGCGCCGACCTCGCCCCTGCCGGCGACCTGCTCGTGTTGCGGACCTACGGCTCGGCGTGGCTGTTCGCCCGAGCCGACGGTCAGTCGCTCGCCGAGGCACTCGCCGGCGAGCCGTGTGAGGGCGGAGCGGCCGGCGAGGGTCAGGGTGAGGCGATCGCCTTCCTCCCGCCGTCGGCCGACGGGCTCGGCGACGGCGCCGTCCGCTACGCCACGATCGGCGAGGGGGCGAACCGGGCCGTCAACGTCGTCGTCATCGGAGGCGGCTGACCCGTGATGGTCCCCGGCGTCGGCTGGATCGTCGCCGGGCCGGCGGACCTACACTCGCGGCGATGAGCGATCAGGAGACGACCAGGCGGGTGGCCGTCGTGGCCAACGCATCGGACTACGTTGGGCCGGCCCTGGCCCGGGAGCTGGCCAGACGAGGTTGTGACCTCGTGCTCGGCGACCCGACACCCGAGTTGGCCGGCGAGCTGGCCGAGCTCGGGGCCGAGTCGTGGGTGGTCGACGGGGTCAAGGACCTCGCCAAGCCCGAGTCGGCGATCCGCCTGCTCGACATGGCCATGGACGCCTACGGACGGGTCGATGCGGTCGCCGCCTTCACCGGCACGATCGTGACCGGCCGTTTCCTCGACAGCGAGCCCGACCACCTCGATCGGGTCATGGGCGGCAACCTCATGGCCCCCTACCGGACGCTCCGGGTCTTCCTCCCGCCGATGGTCGAGGCCGGCACCGGCCAGGTGTTGATCATGACCAGCGCCACCGGCCTCCGGGTCAGCCCCGGGGCACCGCTGTACTCGGCCACCCGGGCCGGGGCCAACATGCTGGTCCGCAACGTTGCCGCCGAGGTGGCGTCGAGCGGCGTCCAAGTCAACGCCGTCGGGACCAACTTCATGGACTTCCCTGGCTTCCTGGCCGCCTCCGGCGCCAGCGACCCCGACGTGCGGGCCAGGATCGAGGGCAACGTCCCCATGGGCCGGCTCGGCTCGATGGAGGAGTTCGCCGCCTTCTGTGCGGTCTTCCTCGACGGCTCGAGCCGGTTCCAGACCGGCCAGACCGTCGGCTACGACGGCGGCTGGTCGGCGTAGCTCAGGGCTCGGGGCGATCGTCGGCGGGCTGGTCGGGGTCGCCCGTGCCGCCGGCATCCGCCGGTGGTTGGCCGTCCCAGCCGTACCGGGACCGGGCCTGCTCCTCGGACACGACCCCGTCGAGCACGTCCCTGGCCACCAGGTCGGGCGACCGGTCCAACGGGTCGCCCCAACCGCCTCCGCCGGGCGAGCGGGCGACCAGGCGCGCCGGTCCGGTCTCGACCAGTCCGTACTTCGGCGCGACGATCTCCTTGCTCCCGTCGTGGGGCCGCAGCACCAGCTCGCCACCGGCCCCGTCGCCGCCGCCGTCGATCCCCCATCCCGTCGGGCGACCGATGCCCTCCCCGCGGAACGACCATCGGGCCGGGGCGTCGACGTCGATCTCGTACTCGATCCCGGTCCCACCGCGGAACCGACCGGCGCCACCGCCGTCGGTTCGAAACTCCTGACGGCGGAAGCGGACCGGGTACGACTGCTCGGCCGTCTCGACGTCGGCCAGCGTCAACCCGCCGAGCGCGATCAGGTGGCCGATCTGGTTGAACCCGTCGCGATCGCCGGTTGCGCCGCCGCCGGCCGCGGCCGACCAGTGGTACATCACGAACGGCTTCTGGTCGCTTGCCCCGTCGCCGGAGCCGCGACCGGCGGTCACCGGGAAGATGTTCTTGCCCCAGCCGGCTAGGGAGCGTTCGGGCTCGGCCTCGGCCAGGCACCGCCACACGAGGTGCACGATCTCGTGGGCGGGGATGACCGTGTTCATCGTCATCGGCGCCGGTGGGCGGGCGTTGACCACGGAGCCCTCCGGCGCCCGCATCGTCACGCCCCGGAACGTTCCCTCGTTTCGTGGAAGGTCGGGCTCGAAGTACGAGGCCAGTCCCATCGACACCGCCGACCACGTGTTGACCCAGCCCGAGTTCTTGAATCCCCGGACCTGGGGGTCGGTGCCGGCGAAGTCGACGGTGATCTCGTCGCCGCTGATCGTCAGGGCCAGGCGGATGGTGACGTCGGCCGGGCCGAAGCAGTCGTCGTCCCAGTGCTCGGTCGCCTCCCACGTGCCGTCCGGCAGCTCGGCGATCCTGGCCCGGAACCGGGCCTCGGCGTGGTCGCAGACCGCCTCGAGTGCGTCGATGGCCCCGTCGAGACCGGCCAGACGACCTTGCTCGCCGCCCGATCCGGCGACGACTCCGCCGGCGAGATCCACCATCAGGTCGGCGACCTGGCCGGCGCCGATCGCCGTCGACCCGAGCATCGCCCGGAGGTCGCCGTCGAGCAGGTCGGGGGTGCGGGAGTTGAGCAACAGGAGCTCCCACAGGTCCTCGCGGACCCGGCCTCGTTCGATCAGCCGCAGCACCGGCAGGCGAAGGCCCTCGTGGTAGATCTCGGTCGCCTCGGGGTTGTAGGTGCCGGCCGCTCCCCCGCCGATGTCGCTCTGGTGGGCCCGGTTGCAGCAGAACGCCACGAGCCGACCGTCGACGAACACGGGGCGGGCAACGACCCAGTCGGGCAGGTGGTTGCCGCCGGCGGTGTACGGGTCGTTGAGCAGGAAGACGTCACCGTCGGCGATGCCACCAACCGGGTCGTCCGGGTCATGGCGGTCGAGGATGGCCCGCACCGCGAACCCGCCACCGCCGGTGTGGATCGGGATCCCGTCTGCGGTCGACACGAGGACGCCGTTGCGGTCGGTGGCGAAGCACGAGAAGTCGTGGCTCTGGCTGAAGATCGGGCTCCGGGCGGTACGGGTCATCACCCATCCCATTCGCCGGCACAGGTGGTCGAGCCGGGCCTGGACGACGGCGATCCTCACCGCCTCGGTCCCTGGCCCGCTCATGCGAGGTCCCCCGCGCCGAGGTCGATCCGGTAGGCCCCGGTGGCCGTCACCGTGAGCCGATCACCCGTCAGGCCGAGCACGGTCGTGGTGTCGTCGTCGATCAGGTACGGCCCGTCGAGCCGATGACCCGGACGGAGCAGGTCGCCCCGATGGATCGGGACCTCGACCCAGCCGGTCCGGTGGTCGAGCCAGCAGCGGCGATGGCCGCTGGGTTCGGCGTGACCGAGGGACGCCGGTGCTGGCAGGACCGGCGGTGGCTCGACCAGTCGTCCGGTGGCCACCACGCCGATGCCGGTGACCTCCAACCGCCCGCCTGGTTGGATGTGGCCGTAGAGGCCCTGGTACTCCCGCTCGAACGCCCGCCGCAGTGACGAGGCGTCGTCGCCACCGTCGAGCGGGATGCGAACCGACCACAGCTGCCCGGGATAGCGAAGCTCGACGTAGCGGGCGATCGTCGGCTCGACGCCAGGCGGCCACTCGCGGCCGACGAGCTCTCGAACGGCTCGCTCCTCGGCGTCGACCGCCGCGGCCAGCCCGGCACCGGCCAACTCGCCGAGGTCGCCCAGCAGGCTCCTGGTCCGATCGCGCCGGAGTTCGGCGTCGAGCATGCCGGTGGCGCAGAACACCCCGGCTCGGGCCGGGACGATGAGCTCGCGACAGCCGAGGGCCCTGGCGACGGTCGACCCGTGCAGCCCGCCGGCGCCACCGGCCGCAACCAGCGTCATGACCCCGGGGTCGCGACCCCGCTCGATCGTGATCGTCTCGACCGCCTGCCGGAGGTGGGTCTCGAGCACGGTGACGATGCCAATCGCGGCATCGGAAGCGTCGAGTCCGAGCGGTCGACCGACGCAGTCGGCAATGGCCCGGGTGGCCAGGTCGAGGTCGAGGTCGATAGCGCCGCCGGCGGCCGGGCCCGGAGCCAGCCGACCGAGCACCAGCTGGGCATCGGTGGCCGTCGCCTCGGTCCCACCCCGCCCGTAGCAGGCCGGGCCCGGCACGGAACCAGCACCGCGAGGACCGATGCGAAGCAGCCCGGCGCCGTCGACCGAGGCAACCGTGCCCCCGCCGGCGCCGACCGAGTGCACGTCGACCGAGGCGACCGTGAGGTGGTGGCCACCGAGCTCGAGGCGGTCGAGCACCGGGACGGCACCGTCAACGGCGACGGCGACATCACACGACGTGCCGCCGATCTCCATCGACACCATCCGGCGATGCACCGTTCCGTCATCGGGACCGCCACCTGCGGTCGGGATCTCGCGATCGACGGCGGGCAGGGCACCGCCGACCGCAGCCGGGCCGGACAGCGCCAGATTGACCGGACGGGCGGCGACGGCGTCGACCGGAACCGTCCCCCCGTTCGACTGCAACAGCAGCAGCGGGGCGCGGAGGCCGCGGTCGGCCAACACCGAGGCCAGGCGGTCGAGGTACGGGCCGACGACCGGGACGAGACCGGCGTTGATGACGGCGGTCGACGTGCGCTCGTACTCGCCGACGAGCGGGACGAGGTCAGACGATGCCACCGTCAGCGGTCCGGGCCATCGGCGGCGGGCCAGCTCGGCCGCCCGTTGCTCGTGGACCGGGTTGTGATAGCTGTGCAGGAAGCAGAGAGCCACGGCCTCGACCCCGTCGGCGGCCAGACGATCGACGGCGGCGGCAACGCCGTCCTCATCGAGCGGTTCGAGCTCCTTGCCGTCGACGTCGATCCGGCCGCCGACGCCGAAGCGGCGAAAACGCGGTACCACCACCGCCGGCCAGGGGGTACGGTGGTCCCACTGGTCGACCCGGATGCCACGCCGGATCTCCAGTGCGTCCCGGAACCCGGCCGTGGTCAGCAGGCCGACCGGGGCGAGGCGGCCTTCCAGCACGGCGTTGGTGGCCACGGTCGACCCGTGGACGAACCGCTGACAGTGGCCGAGCAGCTCGACGACCGGCCGATCGAGCTGCTTGGCGACGCGGTCGATGGCGGCCAGCACACCTTCGGACGGATCGCTCGGCACTGACGGGACCTTCACCACCGTTGCCGTCCGGCCGGCGTCGACCAGGACCAGGTCGGTGAAGGTCCCGCCGACGTCGACGGCGATCGAGCACGGCCACCTGGGCTCCCCGGCGCTCACCGGCCCGAGGTTACTGTTGCCCGCGGACGCCGGTCGACGTCACGATGGGGTTGGGGCCGACCGGCGACCGGCACGATCGACGGTTCGGCCCCGGTCACCGACGAGCCGAGGGGGACGAGACGATGGCCGCACTGCCACTGATGGAGGGACCTCCGGTCGACTACGGCCCCGATGAGGCGGCGATGGTCCGCTACCGGGCCGAGGGGACCGAGCGGGCGTTGGCGCTCGACAATCGGGGACCCGTCCGCTTCGACGCCGCCGGCGAGGTCGATCCGGCCATCCTCGACGCCTACCGCCGCAACGGGTTCTACATCCTGCAGGGGGTGCTCGGTCAGGAGGAACGGGCCGACCTGGAGGCGGGCGTCGCCGACGTGCTCGACCGGGCCCCGGTGCACAAGGGCGCAACCACGGATCGGCACGGCCGGCCCGCGCTCGGCGTCGGGCTCCGCGGCCGAAATCTCTCGTGGGTCCGCCCGTTGTCGGATCCGGTCGGTGGGACCGATGCCAACCGCGGCCGGCACCCGGCGAAGATGACCGAGCCGCCGGCGCCGGATGGCGCCCCGGCGTGGGTGGTGCAGCTGATCCTCGGGTCGTTGCAGTTCTCCGATGCGTTCCTGCGGACCTACGCCAACCCGCAGCTCCTGGCGGTCGCGGCGGCGATCAACGGCTCCGACTTCACCCCGTTCAACGAGGCCGTCTGGGTCAAGCAACCCCGGCTGGGCGGCTCGGTGGCCTGGCACCAGGACGGGTGGACCCACTGGGACGACCCCCAGCTCGACGAGGGCACCCACGGCTTCAACTTCATGGGTCAGCTCTACGGTTGCGACGCCGCCAATGGGCTCTGGGTGGTGCCGGGCTCGCACCGGATCGGCAAGGCCGACATCGCCGCCATGGTGGCCGAGGCCGGCTCCGACCGTCTGCCGGACGCCGTCCCCCTCATCTGCGAACCGGGCGACGTCGCCATCACCAACCGCCAGTGCATCCACGGCTCGTTCGCCAACACCTCCGATCGGGTCCGAGTCACGATCAACATGGGCTTCCATCGGCGCCGATCGGTGCTCGGCGTCGAGGGCGGTGGCATCCACAACGACGTCGCCACCTACGACGAGGCCTACATCGAGCGGCGGTCGGAGGTGCTCATGTACGCCATCGACGCCCGCCGGCAGCGCTTCGGCGACGAGGAGCCGTTCCGCTACGAGCCCTTCGCCGGGCGGGAGCAGCGCTACCGCTGGGACGACGACGCTCGTGCCGCGCTCGCCGACTACAACCTGTTCGACCTCGGCATCTGACCAGCTCACCCGCCGGGGGGATCAGGAGCGGGGCTGCTCGGCCACTTCGATGTCAAAGGCGCCGGCGCGTTCCATGTGCTCGACGTCGGTCATCTCGTCGGCCGGCTATCGTCTGGCCGTGGACGGGGGTTCGATCGGCGCCGGCGACGGTGTGTTGTCGCCATCGGCCGTGTCCAGGCTCCGCCGGCCACCGGGTCCCCCGCTGCGGCCGCCGCCGCTCGCCGACCCGACGGCGATCGCCGCCTGGCGAGCCGCGGTCAACGCCGCCTGGCTCGACGGTGACCCGTCGGCCGAGGCCTGTGGGCACCGGGAGGCCGTCGTCGGTGGGGTCCGGGTGCTACGGACGTGGCCAGACCGGGATGGGCCGCTCGTGGTGTACCTGCACGGCGGCGGGTATGCCCTCGGGAGCCCGGAGGTTGCCCTGCCGATCACCGAGCGCCTGGCCCGGTCGGTGTCGGTCGTGTCGGTTGGCTATCGGCTGGCGCCGGAGCATCCGTTCCCCGCCGGCGTCGAGGATGCCACGGCCGTGTATCGCGCCCTGTCGCTCGATGCACCCGACCGACCGGTGGTCCTGGCTGGCGACTCGGCCGGCGCCAACCTGGCGCTGTCGGTGGCCCTCGCCGTTCGAGACGGTGCGGAGTCTGCGGTGCCGCCGCCGGCCGGCCTGCTGCTGCTCAGCCCGCACGTCGACCACGCGCCCCGCCCCGAGCCGGGCGGCAGCCCCGCCGACCGGCCGTCCGATGTGGACGCCGAGGCGGGCCGTTGGCTGACCGACGCCTACCGGGGCTCCCTGGCCGCCGACGACCCCCGGTTGTCGCCGGTCCGGGCCGAGCTGGCCGGGCTGTCACCGATGCTCATCCAGGTCGGGACCGCCGACACCTCCCTCGATCAGGCGGTGAGGTTGGCCAGGCGGGCCCGGCTGGCCGGGGTTGATGTCGACCTCGACGTGTGGGCCGGTCTGTGGCACACGTGGCACTATCACCGGGACCTCCCCGAGGCCGACCGGGCCCTCAGCGAGGCGGCCGAGTTTGCCCTGCGCTTGTCGGCCCCCGGTCCCTGAGGAAAGGATGGGGCATGGACGTCGCTGATCGACTGGAACTGCACGAGCTCCCCGGGCGCTACGGGGACGCCATCGACGACCGGGACTGGGACCGGCTCGACCGGATCTTCACCGCCGACGCCGTGTTCGACCTGACCGATCTCGGTGAGCCGCGGCTCGACGGGCTCGACGCCATCAAGGCCTACATGGACACCGAGGCTCGCCATCCCCGTACCCACACGATGACCAACATCTACGTCGACGAGACCGACGAGGGGGTCCGGCTCAACTTCCGGATCCTGGCGCTGCTGCCGGAGGGGCGGGTCGGAACGGCGTCGTACCACGACGTGGTGGTCAAGACCGCCGATGGCTGGCGGGTGGCTGATCGGGTCGTCGTGCTCCGCCGGACCCGGGTCAACGGCTGACCCGCTGACACCCGCCACTCACGGGGCGAGGTCGGCCAGGCGGTCGGCGACCGCCAGCATCTCCCGGCCGACCGGCTGCAGCTCGATCCTGGTCGCCAGCAGGCCGGTCGACACCCGCTCGATCAGGCCCCAATCCCAGACGGCGTCGGCATCGGTACCGGTCGTCGCCGCCAGCTGGCGGGCCCGCAGCCGGGGATCGCCGGCCTCGATGTCACCCATCGACTCCTCGGGATCCTCCCGCAACAGGATCCCGAGGTCGTATTCCGGCTCGGCCACGAGCCCATCGGGGTCGATCAGCTTCCAGCCGGACGGGGCGCCGTCGGCCCGCAGGGTGTTCCACTGGTGCACGTCGCCGTGGACCAGGACGGCGCACTCGGGGTCGTGGGCCCGCCGCCGACGCTCACCGGCTGCCAGTGCCTGCTCGACGGCGGCCTCGCTGCACGGCCGGTCCAGTTCCTCCCACGTCGTGCGGACGTGGTCGGCCAGCCACACCGCCTTGTCGGCGCCGGTCGGCAACTCGATGTCACCCGGCGGACGCCACAGCTCGGTGCAGACCCGGCCGAGGACGTCGAGTCGCTCGGGGTAGGGCACGTCGAGGTCGGCCATCGACGGTCCGAGCCGCTCGATCAGGAGCGCGCCACGGTCGAGGTCGGCCCGGTACAGCTCGGCACAGCCGGCGCCGCCGGCCAGTTCGAGGATCGTGGCCTCCCGGACGGCCTCGTCGAAGGGGTCGCCGGCCGGGCGGGGCAGACAGAGCTTGAGCACCGACGGGCGGCCACGATCGTCGACGGCCTCGCCCACCCACGCCTCGGTCCCGCCCGACAGCGACGGTCCGACGGTGATCGACCACCGCCGCTCGATCTCGTCGACCAGGTCCGGCAACCCGTCGAGCCAGCTCTCGGCGCCGACCGACCGTGCCTTGTTGATCACCACCTCGTCGATGGTCAGGGACCGCATCGCCCCAGTGTCGCAGACCGTGATGACCGGACGAGCCGCATTCCCGTCGCTGCGATCACCCTGCCAAGATGGGCCCATGAGCGACAACGGCGCGCCCGGCGAAGCGGATCCAACCGACCGGGACGGACGTGGCGATGCCACCGACCGGGACGAAGGTGGTGACCCAACCGACCGGGATGACGTACTGGCCAGGTACCTGGCCGAGCGGGACAAGCGGCTCCGGGCCGACGGCAACGACCAGTACCTGGAGGTGACGGGGCGCCTCGCCCACTACGTCGAGGATCCCTATGTCGAGCGGGCCGAGCGGGATCCGATCGATCGAGAGGTCAACGTGGCGGTCGTCGGCGGCGGGTTCGCCGGGCTGGTGACCGGGGCCCGCCTGCGAGAGGCCGGTGTCGACGACGTGTGCCTGATCGAGAAGGGCGGTGACGTCGGTGGCACCTGGTACTGGAACCGGTACCCGGGGGCCCAGTGCGACACGGCGGCCATGGTCTATCTGCCACTGCTCGAGGAGACCGGGCACATGCCGTCGGAGAAGTACACCCACGGGCCCGAGATCCTGGAGCACAGCCGCCGCATCGCCCGCCAGTACGGGCTCTACGATGATGCGCTGCTGTCGACCGAGGTCACCGACGTCCGGTGGGACGAGCCCTCCTCCCGATGGCTGGTCTCGACCGACCGGGGCGACACGATCCGGGCCCGTTTCATCACCCTTGGCACCGGCCCGCTTCACCGGCCGAAGTTGCCCGGCATCGACGGCATCGAGGACTTCACCGGCCATTCGTTCCACACCAGCCGTTGGGACTACGACTACACCGGCGGCACCCCGGACGGCGGGCTGATGACCGGGCTGGCCGACAAGAAGGTCGGGATCATCGGCACCGGCGCCACCGCCGTGCAGTGCATCCCCCACCTGGCCGAGGCCTGCGGTGAGCTGTATGTGTTCCAGCGGACGCCGTCGTCGATCGACATCCGCAACAACCACCCGATCGATCCCGAGTGGTTCGACACCCTCGAACCCGGCTGGCAACGGCGCTGGCTGGAGAACTTCACGATCCTCCAGACCGGCGGGATCGCGGACGAGGACCTGGTGAAGGACGGCTGGACCGACCTGGCCAAACGCATCCGTGACCGGGCCCTGGCCGACCCGAACCAGGACTTCAGCCCCGAGTCGCTGCTGCGCGCCTACCACGAGTCCGACGACGAGAAGATGGTCGAGATCCGGGCCCGGGTCGACGAGCTGATCGGCGATGCGGAGACCGCCGCCGCGCTCAAGCCGTGGTACCGCCAGCTCTGCAAGCGGCCCTGCTTCCACGATGCGTACCTGCAGTCGTACAACCGACCGAACGTCGAGCTGGTCGACACCGACGGCCAGGGGGTTCGACGGATCACCGGGACCGGCGTCGAGGTCGACGGTCGCCACATCGAGCTCGACTGCATCGTCTACGCCTCGGGATTCGAGGTGGGGACCGACTGGGCCCGCCGCTCCGGGTTCGACCCGCTCGGCCGAGACGGCGAGACGCTGAATGAGCGCTGGGACGACGGCATGGTCAGCCTGCACGGCATGCACGTGCGCGGCTTCCCGAACGCGTTCGTCGTCGGGTTCTCCCAGGCCGCGAACCTGATCTCGAACGTGCCGCACAACCTCGTCGAGGCGGCGACGACGGTGACCGCCATCGTGACCCATGCCCTGGCGACGGGTGCCGAGCAGGTGGAGACCACGGCCGAGGCCGAATCGGCCTGGGTCGCCCGGCTCGAGGCGGGGGGACGTCGCTTCGGCAACGACCCGACCTGCACCCCCGGCTACTACAACAACGAGGGCCAGGACCCGGGTCGGAAGGGCCTGCTGAACTCGCTCGGCTTCCCGGAAGGTCCGGTGGCGTTCTTCGCCTTCATCGACGACTGGCGCACCAACGGCCGCTTCGACGGGCTCGAGTTCCGGACCGCCGGCCGACCGGTCGAACCCGAAACGGCGGCTGCATCGTGAGCCCGTCACCACCGGCCCGGGCGGCGGTCGAGGAGGAGGTGCTGGCCTGGATCGATGCCACCTGGTCCGACGAGATCACCGTCCGGGACTGGTGGGCCGCTCTCGCCGACCGGGGCTATGCGGCTCCGACGCTCCCGACAGACGCCGGTGGTCGGGGCTGGCCGCCGGCGCTGGCCGCCGCGGTGGCGGCCACGTTGGCCAAGGCCAACGTGCTCGGGCCGCCGGCCGGGCTCGGCCTGCTCCTGGCCGCCCCGACGCTGGTCGACCACGGCACGCCGGAGCAGATCGACCGCTATCTCCGTCCGATCCTGGACGGGACCGAGGGCTGGTGCCAGCTCTTCTCCGAGCCCCAGGCCGGCTCGGACCTTGCCGGCCTCCAGACCTCGGCCGAACGCGATGGCGACGAGTGGCGGGTCACCGGTCAGAAGGTCTGGAGCTCGACGGCCCAGACCGCCGACCGGGCGATGCTGTTGGCCCGCACCGATCCGGACGCCCCGAAGCGTCGCGGCATCACCTACTTCGTGCTGGAGATGGACCAACCCGGCGTCGAGGTCAGGCCGCTGCGGGAGATGACCGGCCGGGCGGTGTTCAACGAGGTGTTCCTCGACGGCGCCACCGTGCGCCATCTCGACATCGTCGGTTCGCTTGACGAGGGTTGGCGGGTGGCCAACACCACGCTGGCCCACGAGCGGGCCGGCGCCGGTCACGGCGGTGCCGCCTTCGCCGCAGCGGCGCCGGGGCAGCGAGGTGGCGACCTCGACCGGCCGGCCGCCGACTACCTCGGCCGGCCGAGTCCGATCACCGGCGGTGCGGTCGGCCGGCGCCATCTGCGGGCGCTCCGGGAGCTCGCCGAGGCCGCTGGGCGGCTCGACGATCCGGTGACCCGCCAGGCCGTGGCCGGCGTGCACGCCCGCTACGAGCTGACCCGGATGATGGGCTGGAAGGCCAAGGCAGACCGAAGCCGGCGGATCGGGGTGGAGGGCAACGTGGCCAAGGTCTTCAACTCCGACTCGGTGACCGGCGCCCGGGACGCAGCCAACGGGATCCTCGGGCCGGAGGGACAGCTGGCCGACTCCGACGGCTGGCCCGGCGTGTTCCAGGAGTTCACGCTGTTCTCCCCGGGGCCGAGGATCTACGCCGGCTCGGACGAGATCCAGCGCAACCTGATCGGCGAGCGCGGTCTCGGTCTCCCCCGCGAGCCGGGCCCACACCCCGACACCCCGTTCCGGGACCTGCCGAAGAACTGATCCGAGCCTCCGGGGTTGGTCGGCCGACCACCGGGGTCGGTCAGAACGTGACCGGGAGGTCCTCCAGGCCGAGCACGAAGTTGCCGGTGCGCTCGGGCCGGGGACCACCGGGTTCGGCCAGCGCCACGTCCGGCCACCGGTCGAGCACCTCCTCGAACAGCACCCGTAGCTCGAGTCGGGCCAGCTGAGCCCCGAGGCAGAAGTGGCGGCCGTTGGCCCCGAAGGCCACGTGGTCGCGGGCGTCGGTGCGGGTGATGTCGAACCGGTAGGGGTCGTCGAACACGTCCGGGTCGCGGTTGGCGGCCTGGTACAGCAACAGCACCCGGTCGCCGGCCAGGATCTGTTGGCCGCCGAGCTCGACGTCGACCGTGGCGGTCCGGTTCATGTTCCGCACCGGGGTGACCCAGCGAAGCATCTCCTCGATCGCGTTGGGCAAACGCGAGCGATCGGACCGCAGCAGCTCCCACTGGTCGGGGTGCAACAGGAGCGCCTCGAGCCCGCCGGACATCACGTGGCGGGTCGTCTCGTCACCACCGACGAGGATCAGCATCGTCTCGTAGATCAGGTCCTCGGCCGTGAGCGGCTCGCCGTCGGTGTTGAGCAACAGGCTGATCAGGTCCTCACCATCGGGATCGGTTCGGGTCTTCATCTGCTCGACGATGTAGGCCACCCATTCGAGCACCGCCTCCTCGACCTGGGTGCGGATCTCGGCCCCGCCGGTTGCGAAGAGGTCGGACCAGTGCAGGAGCTTGGCCTCGTCGGCCGACGGCAGGCCCATCAGCTTGGCGATCATCTGCAACGGGATCGAGGTGGCCACGTCGGTGACGAAGTCGCAGCGACCCTCGTCGTTGACCGCGTCCATCAGCCCTCGTACCGTCTCGCGGAGGAAGGTCTCGTGGGCCGCCACCCGGCGAGGGGTGAAGCCGGAGCTCACGATGCGGCGCCGTCTGGTGTGCTCGGGCGGGTCGAGGTTGATCATCGACGGAACGGAGCTCTCGGGGCGGGAGCCCTTGACGCTGCAGAACGTCTCGTGGTTCGCCTCGACGTTGGCGATGTCGGCGTGGCGGGTCAGGGCCCACAG
>JBCCVL010000035.1:0-40286 GCA_039195375.1 Actinomycetota bacterium | reverse complement strand
TGTGGATGCCGATCGCCACCGGGGCGTTGCTCGCCATCGCCCTCGGGCTCTCGACCCTGCCGACCAGACGGGCGTCCGAGGCCAGCCGCCAGCGGTGGCTCCCGGGCGAGCGCCTACCGCCGCCGGGATCCGTGCCGGACGGGCCACCTCCTCACGGGCCGGCACCGACACCGGGCCATCGACCCGGGCCGGCTCCCGGCGCGGGGGCGGTCCCGGCCGTCGGACCGCAGGCTCATCGGGCGGACCAGGGGCCGGTCGCAACCGAGCCCTGGCGCCGTTAGCCTGGGCAGGTCAACGGCGCATGCGCTCGCCCCCTGCGAGCCCACCCGTCCACACACCCGCCACCCGGGCGGGGTTGCCAGTTCCGAGGTTGAAGGTCATGTCCAAGGTCTGCCAGGTCACCGGTCGCAAGCCGGCGTTCGGGAAGAGCATCTCCCACTCCCACCGCGTGACCAACCGTCGGTGGAGCCCCAATATCCAGCGTCAGCGGTTCTGGCTCCCGAGCGAGAAGCGGTGGGTGACGCTGACGGTCAGCGCCAAGGGCATCAAGACGATCAACAAGCGCGGTATCGAGTCGATCGTGGCCGACATCCGTCGCCGAGGGGAGAAGGTCTGATGGCGAAGTCGAGCGACAAGCGTCCGCTGGTCAAGCTGCGGTCAACCGCCGGCACCGGCTACCTCTACGTGACCAAGAAGAACAAGGTCAACACCCGCGAGCGGATCGAGCTGAAGAAGTACGACCCGGTCGTGCGCAAGCACGTCATCTTCAAGGAAGAGCGGTAACGACCCCGGGCCCCGAGGGCCCGTGATCCCGGGCGGATCCTGATGCTGCGGCGGCTGATCTCGATCTCCGTCGTCTTCTTCGGACTGCCGATCTGGCTGGTCTCGGCCCCGATCTGGTTGCCGCTGACCCTGCTGGCCGACGTCGTCAGCCGGTACTGGCGTCTGCCGACGGTCCGGCTCGGCCTGGCCACCGGCGTCTACCTGGCCCACAACACCATCGGGGTGATCGGGTCCGCCTGGCTGTGGTTGACCGGCGGCCTCGGGCGACGGCTCGACCTCGAGGCCCACCGGGCCCTGCAGGGGTGGTGGGCCAACTCGTTGCTGCAGTGGGCCGGGCGGCTCCTCGGCGTGCGCATCAAGCCTTTTGCTGTCGACGAGCTGCCGAGCAGCACCTTCGTGCTGCTGAGCCGTCACGCCAGCATGGCCGATGCCATCCTGCCGGCCGCCGTCGTCGCCGGGCCGATGGGTCGCTTCGTTCACTACGTGCTCAAGCGGGAACTCCGCTGGGACCCATCGCTCGACATCGTCGGGACCCGTCTCGGCAACCACTTCGTCGCCCGCGACGGCGACACCGACAGCGAGGCCGCCGCCATCGAGCGGCTCGCCGCCGAGGCCCTCCCGGATGCGGTGCTCGTGATCTTCCCCGAGGGCACCTACTCGACGCCCCAGGCCCGCCAGCGGGTCGTGGCGTCGCTGCGCCGCCGCGGGTCGGACGAGGCCGCGGCCCGGGCCGAGAAGCTCGAACAGCTCCTGCCACCCCGACCGGCCGGCACCCTGGCCATGCTGCGGAGCCAGCCCGAGGCCGACGTCGTGGTACTCGGCCACGTGGGGTTGGAGGGCGTTGCCGAGGTCCGAGGCCTGCGGCAGCAGCTGCCGCTGACCGAACCGGTCGAGGTCCGGCTGTGGGTCCATCCCCGTTCGGAGCTCCCGACCAGCGACGCCGAGCTCACCGTCTGGCTGCAGGACCGGTGGGAAGACCTCGATCACTGGGTCGCCACCACCCGAGCCGCCCGCTCCTGAGCGTCGGCGGCCGCCACGCCGCACCGCCGACACCCGCCGGACGGGACGGATTGGTTCAATTTCGACCGGCGTCTTGAGGTCAGCAGGTGATGTGCCGATTGGTATCGGCGCGTCCACTTCGCAAGGAGATCCGCTGTTGATGCCCGTGGAGACGGCCAAGCCCCGAGTGCTCTGTGTCGTCGGCGACGCCGAGCGATTCGCTGGCCTCGACGCGGTCCTCGACGCGCGGTACCAGTTGGAGGCGGTGGCCGACGCCGACGAGGCGCTGGCTCGGCTCGGCCAGCGGGTCGACGTCGACGCCATCATCGTGGACCTGGCGACGATCGGCCACGACACGGACCTGCTCGGCGAGCTCGACGACCGCTCTCCGGCGGTGGCCCGCATCCTGCTGACCGACCGGGCCGACCTCGGGATGGCCACGGCCGCGATCGACGACACCGAGGTGCTGACGCTGCTGCCCTGGCCGTGTCGACCGGACGACCTGCTCGGGGCCGTCGACATCGCCCTGGTCGAGACGCACGGTCGGCGGCGAGCGGCGACCCTGATCGACCGCAACGTCCATGGGACCGTCGACCTGCTCCGTGACCTGGTCGGTCGGATCGACGAGGAGGCCGTCGTCCGAGCGCAACGCATCCACGACCACGTCCACCGGATCAGCCTGGCGCTCGGTCGACCGGTCAGCGAGGAACTCGGTCTGGCGGCGTCGCTCTCACAACTCGGGAACGTGGTCAAGCCGATCACCGGGCCGGACGAGACCCCGGACGTCCTCGACCGGCGAGCCGAGATCGGGGCCGAGTTGCTCATCCACGTGCCCGGCCTCGAACCGGTTGCGGCGCTCGTTCGAGGCCATGCCGGAGCCGAACCGATCGGCGTCGGGACGACGATCGACGACTGGTCGGATCGGGAGCTCGACGCAGAGATCCTGCGGCTCGCCGCTCGCTTCGAGACGCTGGTCGGCGGCGAGGGCCGGTCCCCCGAGCAAGCGACGACCGAGCTCGCCGCCGCTCCGACGCCTCCCGCGGCCTTCCTCCTCGCTGCGCTCGAGCCGTTCGGTTCACACTACGAAGCGGTCGAGCTCGAGCTGCAGGTGGCGGAGCTGCAGACCGGCATGGTGCTCACCCAGCAGGTCCTGCTCACGAGCGGGCCCTGCCTGGCACCGGTTGGCATGCAGTTGACGTCGGCCCTGATCGACCGCATCGCCGACTTCGCCCGCGGCCCCGGCGTCCGACTGCCGATCCACGTGAGCATGCCGACGAGCCGGGCGGCGTCGGCCAGCCGCTGATCACTCGACCCATCGACTCAAGTCATACGGTCCACACGCCGATGTTTGATGACGATGACGGACAACGGAGACGTGACGTGAAGGGCGCCATCTTCAAGCTGCTCGAGGACTTCGTGGTCGCCAACCACGGCCCCGACGCCTTCGAGGACCTGCTCGACCGGACCGAGCTGCAGACCACCCGTGCGATCGTGGGACCCGGAACCTATCCGGCCGAGGACCTCATCGCCCTCGTCGAGACCGCCGTGGCCACCTACGGCCAGCCGATCGACGAGTTGTTGCGTGCGTTCGGACGGCACTCGTTCCCGCCGCTGGCCGAGTCGGTCAGCGACCTCATGGTCGGGCTCGACGACCCCATCAGCTTCCTGCTGAACCTCGAGTCGGTGATCCACACCGAGGTCAGGAAGCTCGACCCGGAGGCCAACCCGGCCCGGTTCACCGCCACCGACCTCGGGGACGGTCAGCTCCGCTTCGACTACCAGTCGGACCTCGGCCTGTTCCCGCTGGTCGAGGGCTTCCTCGACGGGGTCGGCGACTGGTTCGAGACGCCGCTCATCCACGAGCGCGTCAGCACCGACGGGACCAACGCCGTGTTCCGGGTCCGCGCCTCCGAGAAACCGATCGGATCTGGCCCCGTCGCCGAAGGGGCACCGGACGGGGTGACGGTCTGACATGGCCGAGCCGGCCGCTGCCGGAGTGCCCGCCGTCATCGACGGTGCGAGGACAGACGACGACAGCGACCGGCGCATCGCCCAATTGGAGCGCCGACTGGAACGGGCCAGAGCCGAGAACGACGAGTTGGAAAACCTCATCGAGGTCAAGACCCGGTCGCTCTATCTGGCCCAGGAGGAGCTCAGGGGAACGACGAAGTACCTCGAGGACGTGCTCGCCAGCATGCACGCGGCCGTCGTCATCACCGACGAGCGAGGCGTGATCCGCTCGGTCGGTGGGCGAACCGAGGAACTGACGGGTCGGTCGCACCACGAACTGCTCGACGAGCCGATCGATTCGGTCCTGGTGCTCGATCCGCCACCGGTCGACGTCGCCGCCATCGCCGAGCTGGCCAGCGATGCCCACGAGGGTGAGCTCGTCGGTTCGTCCGACCGTCGGATCCCGGTGCTCGTCGCCGCCTCGACGCTCGGCGATGACGGGATCACCGGTGCGGTGTTCACGGCAACCGACATCAGTGAGCGCAAGCGACTCGAGCTCGAACTCCGTCACGCCCAGCGGTTGGAGTCGATCGGCGAGCTCGCGGCCGGCGTTGCCCACGAGATCAACACGCCGATCCAGTACGTCAGCGACGGCGCCCGCTTCGTCGGCGAGGCGGTCGACGACCTGCTGACCCTGGTCGCCGCCTACGACCCGGTACTCGCCGTCGCCGCCGGGATCGACGAGGCGGCGGATCCGGTGGCAGCCGTCGCACACGTCAAAGACGAGATCGAGCTGCCCTTCCTGGCCGACGAGTTGCCTGGAGCGGTCAAGCGAACCCTCGACGGCGTCGACCGGGTGGCCACGATCGTCCAGGCCCTCAAGCAGTTCTCCCATCCGGGCAGCGAGGAACTGATGCCGGTCGACGTCAACGCCCTGATCGAGAACACCCTCACCGTGGCCAGAGGCGAGTACAAGTACGTGGCCGAGATCGAGCTCGCCCTCGGCGACGTGCCCGAGATCATGGGCGACCCCGGCGATCTCGGCCAGGTCCTCCTCAACCTCGTCATCAACGCCAGCCACGCGATCGCCGACCACCGGTCGGCGACGGGGGTCGAGGGCCTCGGCCGCATCGCGATCGGCACCTCGGCCGACGACGAGGCGGTCACGATCCACGTTGCCGACAACGGTGGCGGCATCCCGGCCGAGATCCGGGACCGGGTCTTCGAGCCGTTCTTCACCACGAAGGAACCGGGGCGGGGTACCGGGCAGGGTCTGGCCATCAGCCACAATCAGGTGGTCAAGAAGCACGACGGCCGGATCGACTTCGACGTCGAGGACGGCGTCGGCACGACATTCCGCATCTGGCTGCCCCGGGTCGGGAACACCTGATGGTCGCGGACGTGATGCCCGAGCCCGTACCGACCACTGCGCCGGCCGTGCAACCGTCGATCCTGTTCGTCGACGACGACGAGCACGTCCTGGCCGGCCTCCGCTCGGTGTTGCGCCGACGCCTCCGCAACTGTCGGCTCACCTTCGCCCCTGGCCCGCTCGAAGCCATCGAACACCTCGACCACCACGACGTCGACCTCGTCGTCGTCGACATCAAGATGCCGGCCATGGACGGCGTCGAGCTGCTCCGAACCGTCCGCTCGCGCCACCCGATGACCCTGCGCTACGTGCTGTCCGGCGAGGCCGGATCGGAGCTCGTGACCGGCGGGTTGCCGATCGCCCACCGCTGGCTGTCGAAGCCGTGCCCGAGCGACGACCTGGCCGACGCCATCACCCGGGCCCTCGTGTTGCGACGAGTCGGTCTCGCCGACGACCCCGAGATCCGGCGAGCACTGGCCGCGACCGACGCGCTGCCGACGCCGCCGCAGCTCTACGGACGGCTCCAGCGGCTGATGGCCGACGAGAGCGTCACGATCGACGAGGCGGCCGCACTGGTGGCCAGCGATCCGGCGGTGGCGGCCAAGGTCCTGCAGTGGGCCAACTCGGCGCTGGTCGGCCGACCGCCCGTCGGCCGGCTGGCCGACGCCGTCGCCCGCCTCGGGCTCGACCTCCTCTCGAAGCTCGTGCTGTCGGTCGAGGCGGTCCGGTTGCTCCGCACCACGGAACGCATTCCCGGGCTCGATCAGGGCGAGGTGCAGCAACTCAGCATCGCCACCGGCGATCTCGCCGCCCGACTGGCCCATCCGGACGAGGCGGCCGACGCCGCCGTCGCCGGACTCCTGTGGCCGGTCGGCCTGCTCCTGGAATCGATCGCCACCCCGACCCGGCTCCGCCACGCCTACCTGCTGGCCGACGAGCTCGACCGCGACCTGGTCGACGTCGAGCGCGAGCTCCACGGCGTTGACCACCACGACCTCGCCGTGCAGCTCCTGACCGTGTGGGGCCTGCCAGCGGATCTCGTCTCGCTGGTCGGGCTCGCCGGCGGGCACCCGAAGCTCGACATCGCGCCGCCCTTCGATGCGGTCGACGCCGTGCGGGCGGCCCGGCTCCTCGCCCTCGGGCGGACCGCCGGCGTCGGACGACCACATCTGGAACCGATCTCATCGGAGCTCTCCGGCCTGCTCGAGGACTGGGACCGAGCCCGACCCCCCGGCCAAGGAGGATCACCATGACCGTCGTACGAGCCAAGCCTCGCCTGCTGTGCGTCGACGACGAGCCCGAACTGCTCGACAACATCCGGCTGGTGCTGCGGAAGCACTTCGACGTGTCGACGGTGCAGTCCGGCCCCGAGGCCCTCGCCCTGTTCGACGACGACGAGGTCGAGCCATTCGACGTCGTCCTCTCCGACATGCGCATGCCGGAGATGAGCGGGGCCGCACTGTTGACCTCACTTCGTCGGAGCCACCCGGAGGTGCCCCGCCTGCTGCTCTCCGGCCAGTCCGATCTCGATTCGGCCATCGCCGCCATCAATCACGCCAAGGTCTTCCGGTTCCTGACCAAGCCGTGCCCACCCGATCTCCTGATCGAATCGATCGAGGACGCCGTCCGTCAGGCTCGCCTGGAGCACATCGAGAAGGACCTGCTCGACCGGACGCTCAACGGCACCGTCGACATGCTGACCGATGTTCTCGGCCTGGTCAGCCCGGAGGCGGTCGAGCGGGCGGCCAGGATCAAGAGCTTCGTCTACCAGCTCTGCGTCGAGCTGAACCGACCGGTCGACTGGAAGCTCGATCTCGGATGCATGCTGTCGCAGATCGGGTTCGTTGCCATGCCTAGCGACGACGACGGTGAGGAGTCACCGGAGCTGCTCGAGCGCCGGGTCGAGCTGGCGGCCGAATTGCTGATCCGAATCCCCCGGCTCGAATCCGTCGCGGCGCTGATCCGGGGCCAGCTGTCACCGACGCCGGTCAAGGTCGACGAGACGGTCGAGAACTGGACCGATCGGGAGATGAACGCCGAGATCCTGCGTCTGGCCGTGCTGTACGAGCGACGCATGGCCGAGGGTCAGGGTGCGGCCGAGGCCGCGCAGTCGGTGATCGACGAGCCCGAGCCGGCGGCGGCGTTCCTCCGTGGCGCGATCGCCCGGATCGGCCGGGGCGAACAACAGGTCGTGCAGATCGAGGTCGGGCCCCGCGACCTCCAGCCCGGCATGGTCCTGGTCGACGACCTGCTGCTGAGCTCCGGTCCGAAGCTGGCACCCGCCGGCATGGAGCTGACCGCAGCCCTGATCGGACGCATCCAGACGTTCGCCCGGACGCCTGGCGTGGCCGAGCCGATCGTCGTCGAGGTGCTCGGCGCCATCGCCGAGCAGCTCGACCATGCGGGGGCGGGCGTCTCGGCGAGCTAGACGCAGAACTCGCCGGACACGCCGCGGGTGCAGAAGCTCGTCCGCTCGATCGTCCGAAGATCCCACGTCTCGCCGTTGGCGTTCTCCTCGGCGAACAGGTGGAGCCGGTAGCCGGCGCCGGCGTCGTCACCGAGGCCGACCACGTCGACGGTGATCTCGCCGAGGTCGCCGACGGTCGGGGCGACGGTCTGCACGATCGTCGATGCCGGATCCTCGGACCCGAGGGCGGTACCGACGGCGTCGGCGAGGTCGACCAGCGTCTCGGCCGAGGCGGGCCCGTTGGCGGCCAGGAACTCCGCAGTGGCGTCGTCGGTGGCGCCGGCGAAGGCGACGAAGGCGACCGACACCCAGCCGGAGACACCGTCCCCGCCGTCCAGTTGGACCTCGTACCAGAACGACGACGGCAGTTGGCGGGCCCGGCCGGTGGCGACGAGATCGTCGGCGGTCGGAGCGGCGGTGGCCACGATCTCGGTGTCGGTTCCGGGGCCGGCCCGAACGTTGAGCACGTCGTCGTGGTCGACGCCGAAGACGCTGAGGACCTCGCCGGCCTGGGCGAAGCCGTCCCAGGGCTCGCCGGCCAGATCGGTTGCGGTCGTCGTCGACGTCGACGCCGCCTCGGTGGTGGAGGTCGTGGAGCCGTCGTCGCCGGTTGCGGCCGTGGTCGAGGTCGTCGACTCGTCTGAGGCGGTCGTCGAGGCGGTGGCCCCGTCGGTCGAGGCGGCGGTGGTCGCGTCCGGTGCGGTGGCGCTGCTGGCGATACCCGTGTCACCGCCACCGCTGCTGCAGGCGACGGCGCCGATGGCGATGGCCAGGGCGATGGCGGCGAGACGGACGGGGGTGCCCAGTGGGCTCGTGTCGGGGTTCGTTGGTCGGGACATGATGGCGGTTCCTCCGGCCTTCCATGGTGCCAGCTGCGACGCCCGTTCCCGATAGGGGCCCCACCCCATCGGTCGCCGGGGCGCCCCCATGGCCGACCGGACCGTGGGCCGGGCGTCGGGGGGCGGCTGCTAGATTCGCCCGGGTGAGCGAACTGACCCCAGCCGATCACCGGCACCTCCTGCAGGTCGAGGCGGCCCGGCTGTCGCAGATCGATCCCAAGATGCTCGATCTGGAGGTACCCCATCTCGACGGCTGGACCGTTCGTTCGGTCGTCGGTCACACCGGTTGGGTCCTGCGGTACGCCAAGCTCGCTCTCGAGGCGGCGCCGGACGAGCGCCCGCCCCGCTCGGCCGTGCCCGAACCCCCACCCGGTGACGAGGTCATCGACTGGCTCGGGACCGGCTGCCGGGAGCTGTTGACCACCCTCGATGGCGCCGACCTCGACGAGCTCCACCCGACGTTCACCGGCCCTCAGCCCGCGTCGTGGTGGTTCCGCCGGCTCGGCCACGAGGTGGCGATGCATCGCTGGGACGCCGAGTCGGCGTCGTTCAGTCCCGAGCCGATCGACGCCCGCCAGGCCCTCGACGGGATCGACGAGGTGCTCCAGGTGTTCGTGCCCCACCGGATGCAGTTCCCCGCCCTCGCCGGCGCCGGGGAGACGGTGCACCTGCACGCCACCGACATCGAGGGCGGCGAGTGGCTACTCACCTACGGAGCCGAGGAGGTGGCCTGGGAGCGGGCCCACGCCAAGGGCGACGTGGCCGCCCGTGGCCCGGTCGCCGACCTCCTGCTCCTCGTCTGGGGCCGGATCCCACCGTCCCGACTCGAGGTCTTCGGCGATGCCAGCCTGCTCCAGCGCTGGCAGCAGGCGGCGACCTTCTAGCGTCGGCTCGCTACGCCGGGCGGCCGATCGGCCCGCCTGCGGCGAACCGATCGGGTCAGGACGAGACCTTGACCCGGGTGACGGGCAGCAGGGGCTCCTCCGGAACGTCGTACTCGTCATCCCACCGGTCGAGCCGTGACTTCCACTCCGACGCAACGCCGATGCCCTCGACGTAGGCGGCCTGGCGGCGGGCGACCCGGCCGACCGGCTCGTCGGCTGGCGCTGCGTCGTACTGGGCCTCGATGCCGAGGCGGAGATTGCGGAGCGCCTCGCTGCGGAGTTGGGAGATCCGGGATTCGGTGACACCGAGGAACCGGGCCAGGTCCTGCGAGGTCTTGCCCTCCAGGAAGTAGCCGACGATCACGAAACGCTGGCGCTCGGGCAGCAGCTGGACGGCATCCCGCAGGTAGGTGTGGAGCTCGCGACTCTCGAGCTCCTCCGACGGCTCGATGGCCGAGGCGTCGCGCAGGACATCGACCAGGGTCAGGTCCTCGTCGGAGTCGTCGCTGGTCTCGTGGTCGAGGGCCAGCACGACCGACCGGAAGAGACGATCCCGCAGGCGGGCGAGCTCCTCCATGCTCACGCCGAGGGCGTCGGCCATCTCGGTCAGGTTGGGGACCCGGCCGAGCTCGCTGGCCAGCTGCTGTTCGGTCGACTCCAGCCGGCGAGCCAGCAGACGGACCGAGCGGGGCGCCCAGTCAGCAGCCCTGACCGAATCGAGGATCGCACCCCGGATCCGCTGGGCGGCGAAGCGCTCGAACGGGACCCCACGGTCCTCGTCGTAGCGGCGGGCCGCCTCGACCAGACCGAGGGCGCCGGCTCGAGCCAGCTCCTCGCGATCGACGTGGCGGGGGAAGTGGACTGCGACCTGGAACACCACGTGCTTGACCAGGGGCAGGTTGGCTTCGATCCGAGCGTTGAGCTCATCGTGCGACAGCGGCATCGTCGTACACCCTTCGAGTAATCCTCCGTGACGCAAGGAGTTCTCGACACGATGTGCCTGGAACTTGAGCGATTTCTTCCTGGAAATCTCCACTTTTGGTTTCGACGCGACGGCGGCCGAACTTGAGCGCGACGGCGTCGAATCTGGTCCGAGCGTGTCGCTGCCGGTTGACCGAGCCGACTCAGGGAACGGCGAGCTGACCCGTGAAGGTGGCGGCCCGCACGCCGCGGCGGTGCAGTTCGGTGAGCAGCGCCACCGGCTCGTCCCACGCCGCGAGACCGTTGGCCCCGAGGGGCGCGAGCTGGCGGCCGGCGGCGATGGCCACGACCGCAGCGACCGTTCCCGCGGCAACCGACGGGTGGTCCATGACGCCGTACACCAGCGTCTCGACCGAGTCGCCGACGCGACCACGGACCTCGACCCGGATACCTCCCGGCCCGCCGTCGAGGTGGGGCCGGCGCAGCATGGGGAGTCGGATGGTCAGGCGGTCCCGACGGTTGGCCGACACCCGGGCCGAGATCCGATCGGCCTCGGGGTAGGTCCGCTGCAGGATGAGCGGGCTGGAGAGGGCGGCGAGGTAGGTGTCGCGGGCGCCGATCGGATCCGGGAACCAGGCCAGGTCACGGCCCGAGCCACCTCGCCTGACCTCCCAGTGACCCTGGCGCCAGTCGCGGGCCTCCTGCTTGAGGGCCCGGTGGTGCTGGCGAGCACAGGCCGGACCGCCGGTGCCGGCGGTCGCAACCGAGATGCCGACGACGCGGTCGAGCTGATCGCCGGCCCAGCGGGCCAGGATCTCGCTCAGGCCGGGACAGAAGCCGGCACCGACAACGACCGAACGACCACGCTCGACCGCCAACGGGTCGAGGGCGAGGAGCTGCTCGACCTCCGACGGGTCGTCGGAGATCGACACGACATGGCTGCCGGCGTCGAGCATGGTCCTCGCCGGTTCCAGGTGGGTGCCGGTCGGCCCGGCCAGCACGACGACGTCGGGCGGGTCGGACGGCGACGGTTGGCCGGCCTCGACGACGACGTCTGGATCGAGTGCACCCCGGACCGAGCGGACCCTGGACTCGTCGGGGTCGTGGAGCTGGACGTGTTCGACGTCGGGTTGGCGGAGCTGGCGGGCGAGGTGGGAGCCGGTGGTCCCGAGCCCGACGATCGCAACCCGCACGTCAGCGGTCGCCGTTCACGAACGCAGCTCGGACTCGGGGACCTCTCGCCAACCGCCGGTGGTCGGGGGCACACCCCCCTGGCCCCGGAGCCGGAAGAGCGTGGCGATGAGGCCGGCGAGACCGAGGGCGGCGGCGACACGTCGTACGAGCGTCAGCATGGCGCCATCCTACCGACCGGCGACCGGCCGATAGGATCGGGTGGGTGAGTCAGACGTCGGGCGCAAGCGAGCTTCCCGCGGGCGAACTGCGACGGACGACGGTCGACAGCCCGATCGGCCCCCTGGTCATCACCGCCGACTCGTGGGGGCTGCGGACGATCCAGTTCCCGATCGACGGCCGGGCGGCCCCGGCCGAGGAGCCGGCGATCGACGACGGCGAGCACCCGACGCTCGTTGCGGCCAGGACCCAGCTCGACGAGTACTTCGGCGGGCAGCGGACCACCTTCGAACTGGCCCTGCACCCGGTCGGCACCGACTTCCAACGTCGGGCCTGGCGGGTGCTGGCCGACATCCCCTACGGCCAGACCATGACCTATCGCGAGCAGGCGGAGGCCATCGGTCAGCCCGGCGCCACCCAAGCCGTCGGTGCGGCAAACGGAGCCAACCCGTTGCCGATCGTCGTGCCATGCCACCGCGTGGTCGGGGCAGACGGCTCGCTCATCGGGTTCGGGGGTGGGTTGGAGCTGAAGCGTCGCCTGCTCGATCTCGAACAGGGCACCCAGCGCCTGTTCTGAGCCGGTTCGTTCGGCCCGCCCGGCCGGACGGGAGGGTGACCGGGGCCCCGTGCTACCGTCGCTGGCCATGGTTGGCCTGCTCGATCGGTACCAGCCGCCCGGCGGGTGGGACGAGGCCTTCGAGGCCGACGGTCGGGTGCGCCGCTGCTACGAACAGGTCGCCCGCCGCTTCGCCGGACTGACCGTCGCCGAGCTCGACCGCCTCGAGGGCGCCGTCGCCGACGAGTTCCGCCGACAGGGCATCACGTTCACCGTCTACGACGACGACGAGGGCACCGAGCGGACCTGGCCGATGGACCTGTTCCCGAGGATCATCGAGGCCGACGAGTGGCGGCAGCTCGAGCGGGGCCTCGCCCAGCGGGTCATCGCCCTGAACCGGTTCCTCGACGACCTCTACGTCGGCGAGCGGGCCGCGGTCGAGGACGGGATCATCCCCAAGTGGCTGGTCACCTCGTCGCAGGGCTTCGAGCGACAGGCCTTCGGCATCACCGTTCCGTCGGCCGCGCGATGCATGATCGCCGGCATCGACCTCGTCCGCGGCGCCTACGGACGCTTCGCCGTGCTGGAGGACAACCTCCGCAATCCGTCTGGCATCAGCTACGTGCTGGAGAACCGGGCGGCGATGGCCAAGGCCTTCCCGGCGTTGTTCGCCGACCACACCGTCCAGCCGGTCGAGCAGTACGGGCAGTTGCTCCGGGCCACCCTGGAGGAGGTGGCCCCGCCGTCGGCCGGTGATCACCCCAACATCGTCATCCTCACCCCCGGCATCTACAACAGCGCCTACTTCGAGCACGCGTTCCTGGCCAGGGCCATGGGGGTCGAGCTGGTCGAGGGTCGTGACCTCGTGGTCGACGACCAGGTGGTCTACGCCCGCACCGTCGGTGGCCTCTCCCCCGTCGACGTCATCTATCGCCGGATCGACGACGACTTCCTCGACCCCGTGTCGTTCCGCCCCGACTCGACCCTCGGCATCCCCGGCCTGCTCTCGGCCGCCCGGGCCGGCACGGTCACCGTCTGCAACGCCATCGGCAACGGCGTGGCCGACGACAAGGCGGTCTACCCCTACGTGCCCGACCTGATCCGCTACTACCTGAGCGAGGAGCCGCTGCTCGACAACGTCGCCACCTACGTCATGTGGGACGACGACCAGCGCGAGGCCTGCCTCGACCGCCTCGACCAGCTCGTCATCAAGCCGGTGGCCGAGTCGGGCGGCTACGGGATCGTGATCGGTCCGCACGCCACCGACGCCGAGCTGGCCGAGGCCAGGGCCAACATCGAGGCCGATCACCGGAACTGGGTGGTCCAGGAACTGGTGCAGCTCTCGACCCTCCCGGCCCTCGACCGGAAGGGAGAGGTGCTCGGACCCCGCCATCTCGACCTCCGGCCGTTCGTACTCACCGGTGAGCGGACCCGGGTCTTCCCCGGCGGCCTGACCAGGGTGGCGATGCGGGCCGGCTCGATGATCGTGAACTCGTCGCAGGGTGGCGGATCGAAGGACACCTGGGTCCTGGCCGACGGGAACGGCAACGGCGACGGGACCTCATCATGATCCTGGCTCGCCGTGTTCGAGGGGACGAGCCATGATCCTGGCTCGTCATGCCGAGGCGACGTTCTGGGCCGGACGGCTCCTCGAACGGGCCGAGCACACCACTCGCATGCTCGACATCGCCACCCGCGACTCGATGCACTTCCCCGCCTCGCCGGTGCAACCTGAGTGGCAGCGCCTGCTCGACGTCATGGGCGTCCGCCAGACCTTCGACGGCCTCGGCCTGATGCCGGACGGGGCGAACGTCGCCCAGTTCCTCATGCTCGACGAGGCCAACGGCGGATCGGTCAGCCGGTCGATCTCACAGCTCCGGGAGAACATCCGCACGGTCCGCGACCGGGTGCCGGTGGAGCTCTGGGAGGAGGCCAACCGCCTCCTGATGACGCTGCGGGAGGTGGAGGGCAAGCTCCCGCCCGAGCCGTTCGAGCTGTACTCGACGATCCGGCGACGGTGTCACGCCCTCAGCGGCATCGTGTCGGAGGCCATGCCCCGAGACGAGGCCTTCACCTTCCTCGTGCTCGGTCGGATGATCGAGCGGGCGATCATCTGCTCCCGCACGATCCGCTTCCTGGTCCTCCACCCCGGCCACACCCTCGACGAGGGCTCGATCCTGCGCACCGTGTCGAGCCTCCAGGCCTACCGTCGCCGGGCCCGCCAGGGAGGAGACGCCTACACGCTCGGCGCCTTCCTGCTCCAGGCCGATGACGTCCCCCGGACCGTCCTGTCGTGCCTGCGCCGGGCCGACGGACGGATCCAACGGCTGATCCAGACGACGTCGAGTGGGCTGTCGCCGGCGGCGATGGTGTGTGGCCGGCTGCGGTCGCACCTCGAGTACACCAATGCCGAGCAGGAGCTGCGCAACAACGCCTGGGCCCTGCTCGACCGGGTGGAGGGCGAGCTGGTCGCCCTGACCGACGCCATCGCCGACTACGCCTTCGACCCGGCGCAGATCCCCGACATGCACAGCCAGTTCGTCCGACCTGGCCAAGCGGGGCCGGCCAATCGGGGGGCATCCAACCGCAGCGGCGGATCGGGTGGCGGTCGATGAGGCTCGACATCCGCTACCGGATGCAGTTCCGCTACGACTCGCCGGTCCGCGAGGCCCACAACGAGCTGCGGGTCCGGCCGAAGGACACGCCGGGCCAGCGGCTCCTCGCCCACCGGTTGAGCTGCGATCCGCCTGGCCGGATCCTGTCGTTCACCGACTACTGGGGCACGACCGTCGAGCACCTCGGGGTGCTCGGCGAGCACGACCGGCTCGAGATCGTGGCCGAGGCCGCCGTCGAGACCCGCGACCGTGACGATCCGGCGATCGTGCCGATCCACCCCGACGACGGCGACCACCCGCTCGACAACATCGAGCTGCTGAGCGAGTCGCCCCACGTCCGCTGGGACGACGAGCTCCGCACCGTCGCCCTCGACGCCACGGCCGGACTCGATGACACCGAAGCCAAGGTCGCAGCCGCCGTCGCCGCCACCCGCCGCCTGTTGCGCTACGAGAAGAACTCGACCCACATCGGGATCGGCCTCGACGAGCTGGTGGCCGGCGGGACCGGGGTGTGCCAGGACTACGCCCACCTCACGATCGGCCTGCTGCGCCTGTCCGGCGTGCCGGCCCGCTACGTCTCCGGCTACCTGTTCGCCGCCGACGAGACCGTCGGCGCCAACGGCGGCGGGATCGAGGCCGGGGTCGACCAGGAAACCGACGACGACGTCGAGGTCCAGACCCACGCCTGGGTCGAGGCCTGGTTGCCGGGCGACCGGTGGCTCGCCGTCGACCCGACCAACGATCGGCCGGTCGGCCACAACCACGTGATCATCGGCACCGGCCGCGACTACGACGACGTCGCACCGGTCCGGGGCATCTACTCGGGGCCGGGTCGGCCGACGGTCGAGGCCACCGTCGAGATCCGGCACATGGAACCGGTCGAGCGGACGATGACGCCGCGGCCCCGTCGCTCCGAGCGGCCGGCCCGCTACCTCACCAGCACGTTCGAGAGCCAGCAGAGCCAACAGCAACAGCAGTAGCCGGTCCGGCCGGCCGGCTGCACTCGGCTCCCGCCTGGGCCGAACGGCCCGTTCGGCCGATGCACGTCCTCCCATTCACGATGCCGCCCCACGTTTCTACCTTCGGGTGTCACCACCTGAACGGAAGGACACCACGTGCGGCGGATCGTGCTCTCCGTGGTGGTCTGCCTGGTCGCGCTCGTGAGCGCCCGACCGGCGGCCGCCATCGACCCAACCCAGACGTCGATCACCTGTGACGACACCGGCGGTCACACCGCACGGCTCTACCGGACCCTGCTCGGGCGGCAACCCGACCTCGGTGGTCTCGGTTACTGGGTCGAGCAGCAGTGGGCCGGACTCGACCTCGCCGGCGCCGCCTACTGGATGAGCCGCAGCCCCGAGTTCGCCGCCCGCTACGGGCATCTCGATGACGCCGGGTTCGTGGATGCGCTGTACCGCAACGTGCTCGGCCGCGCCGCCGACCCGGCCGGCCTCGCCTACTGGACGGCCCAGATCCCCGAGTTCGGCCGCCACCGGATCGCGGTGTGGATGACGGTCAGCGCCGAGCTGGGCGCACGCCGACCGCTCGCCAACTCGGCGATGTGCGGCAAGGCCCTGCTGTACGGGCTCGACGAGGTGCGACCGGGGATCGCCGTCGGCCAGCGGGGCTCGACGGTGACGGTGGTGGCCGATCGCCAACTCGTCGACTTCAAGGCCGTCGACGTGAGCCCGACCTCGGCCGGTTGGATCGCCGAGTCGACCGGGGCCGACGTGGTGGTGAACGCCAACTGGTTCACCCCGGCCGGGCCGGAGGGCCCGGTGGTCGTCGACGGGTTCCGCTCGGGCAGCGCCGATGTTGTCGAGCGGGGACAGCTCGTGTCGTACCAACCGGGTTGCGACGGCCGCCCGAACGACGGGTGGACGGTGGAGCTCGAGCACGTCTGGATGGGCGACCTGGCCGAGCCGGGACCGTGTGTACAGAGCGCCGTGTCCGGCATCTCGCTGATCCACCAGGGTCGGCGGGCCGACGGGTTCCCCGGCATCTCGTTCGCCGGCTACACCCACGCCAATCGCTCACACAGCTTCATCGGGTTCAACGACGCCGAGCTGATCGTGATCGCCACCGAGGAGATGACGACAAGCCAGTTGGCCGACTACGCGCTCGCCCTCGGCGTGACCGAGGGGGTCATGCTCGACGGCGGCGGCTCGACCCAGATCGAGACCCCGACCGCCCGGCTCACCAGCGCCAGGACGGTTCCAACGTTTGCGATGCTCCAGGCCCGAGCGGGCTGAGCGGATCGACCGGGCCGACCGGTCTCAGGTCCGCAGCCGGGTGGCGTGACCCATCTTCCGGCCGGGGCGGACCTCGCCCTTGCCGTACAGGTGGACCTGCCAGTCGCCGCTGGCGACCAGCTCGGTCCAACCGTCGAGGTCGTCGCCGATCAGGTTGACCATCTCACACGGCGCCGACGTCGGGTCGCCGAGCGGGTGGCCGGTCACCGCCCGGATGTGCTGCTCGAACTGGTCGCTCGGGCAGACCAGCTCGGTCCAGTGACCGGAGTTGTGGACCCGGGGTGCGAACTCGTTCGCCAGGATCGAGCCGTCGTCGAGCACGAACAGCTCGAGCCCGAGCACGCCGACGTAGTCGAGTGCCTCGATGAGCGTCGCCCCGGCGGTGGCCGCCGCCTCCCGGGTCGCCGGTGACACGTCGGCCGGGACCACCGACCGACGGAGGATCCCGTTGCGGTGCTCGTTGGCGGCCGGGGTGAAACTGCGGATCTCGCCGCCGACAGACCGGGCGGTGATGACGCTGATCTCACAGACGAAGTCGACGAAGCCCTCGGCGATCAGCGGGACGCCACCGAGGTGGTCGTAGAGGTCGGTCGGGACGCGGCTCGATTCGTCGAGTCGGAGCTGTCCCTTGCCGTCGTAGCCGAGGCGCCTGGTCTTCACGATGCACGGTCGGCCGATGGCCCCGAGGACCGGTCCGACGTCGTCGGCCCGGCTGATCGGCGCATACGACGCAGTGCCCAAACCGATCGAGCGGAGGAACTCCTTCTCGACCAGACGGTCCTGGGCCACCCGGAGCGCCTCGGGTCCCGGCCGCAGCACCACCTGGGTGGTCAGCGTTCTGGCCGCGGTCAACGGCACGTTCTCGAACTCGTAGGTGACGACGTGGCACCGCTCGGCCAACGTGGCCAGCGCATCGGGGTCGTCGTAGGCCGCCACCAGGTGCTCGTTGGCCACCTGGGCGGCCGGGCAGTCCACGTCGGGTTCGAGCACCACCACTCGGTACCCGAAGCGTGCCGCGGTCAGCGCCAGCATGCGGCCGAGCTGGCCACCGCCGATGATCCCAACCGTGGCCCCGGTCGGCAGCGGACTCATGCGAGACGATTCCGGCGGCCGGCGGGGCGGGCCATCAGGCCCCGCCGTTCGGGACGGGCCGCTGACCGACGGCGGCCGACTGGGCTCCCCGATGGTCGGCCAGCCGGGAGGCCAGGTCGGGATCGTCGATGGCCAGGATCGAGGCGGCCAGCAGCGCGGCGTTGACCGCCCCGGAGCGACCGATCGCCAGCGTGCCGACCGGGACACCGGCCGGCATCTGCACGATCGACAGGAGGCTGTCCCACCCCGACAGGGCCTTCGACTCGACGGGTACGCCGAGCACCGGCAAGGTGGTCATCGACGCCACCATGCCGGGGAGGTGGGCGGCGCCGCCGGCACCGGCGATGATCACCCGGAGGCCCTCGTCGGCGGCGCCGGTGGCGAAGTCGACCAGGCGCTGCGGGGTGCGGTGGGCGGAGACGATCCGATCGTCGTGGCCGACCCCGAGCTGATCGAGGGTCGACGCCGCATGCTCCATGGTCGGCCAGTCGGACTGGCTCCCCATGACGATGGCGACGGGGGGTTCGCTCGACCGGCCGGGCACCTCGCACACCCTACTGCTCGCTCGCAGCCACATCGACATGATACACCGAGCCCGGCCTTGCCGAGGTTCCGTGTATCACATATGCTGAGGTTCTGATGACCTCCGTGGCCTCCCCTGTCCCGACCGTCGATCCCCGGGCCGCCGCCTGGACCGACGAGGCTGCCATCTCGGCCCGCTCGGCGCTGGTCACGATCCTCGGCGACACCGTCGCCCCGCTCGGCGGCACGATCTGGCTGGCCGACGTGTTCACCCTGGCCGCGCCGTTCGGGTTCAACGAGCGCCTGGTCCGGACCTCGATGTTCCGCCTCGCCGCCGTGGGCTGGGTCGACAGCGAGCGCGTCGGTCGCCGGAGCCGCTACTCGCTCGGGCCGGACGGCCGGGCCGAGACCGCAGCGGCCGAGCAACGCATCTACCGTCGCCACGACCGGCCGTGGGACGGCTCGTGGACGCTCGTCTTCCTGCCGAACACCGGATCGACGACCGTCGACGGTGACATCGCCCGGCACCTCCGCTGGCGCGGCTTCGCCCGCATGGCCGACGGCGTGCACGCCCACCCGAACGACGATGTCGTCGACACCCGCGAGCTCCTCGACCGGCTCGGGATCGATCCGGCGCCGGCGGTGGCGGTGGCCCGGTTCGACGGCGACGGCGAGGCGCCACTCGCTGGCCTGCCGTTCCGGGTCGACTCGGGGCTCGACGAGGCCGAGGCCGCCTACCAGCGGTTCGTCGACCGCTACCGCCCGATCGCCGATGCGATCATCGACGAGGTCGACGAGCCGACGCCGCTCGAGGCGTTCGCCCTCCGCACGATGCTGGTCCACGACCTGCGCCGGGCCCGGCTCCGCGATCCCGACCTGCCGACCGACCTCCTGCCGGATGGCTGGGTCGGTCACCGGGCGGCCGAGGTGGCCGCCGATCTCTACCGCCGGATCACCGAGCCGGCATGGGCCTGGGTGACCGAAGCGACCGGCCTGACCGTCGAGCCAGACCGGGTCGCCGGCCGTTTCACCACGCACCCGACAGCAGGACCGACACCCGCCCGATGACCACCGACCCGCACCGCCAGCACCGCAGCACCCGAGGAGCCAGACCATGACCATCGCCGAGTCCCACCCCGACCGGAGCGCCGACCGGGAGGCCGCCGGCCGGGCCCACTTCGAGGCCCTGCTGGCCGCGGACGAGAAGGTCGAGCCCCGCGACTGGATGCCGGACGACTACCGAAAGACGATGATCCGCCAGATCGCCCAACACGCCCATTCGGAGGTGATCGGCCAGCAGCCGGAGGGCAACTGGATCACCCGGGCCCCGACGTTGCAGCGCAAGGCCATCCTGATGGCCAAGGTCCAGGACGAGGCTGGCCATGGGCTCTACCTCTACTCGGCGGCCGAAACGCTCGGCGTGTCTCGCCAGGAGCTCAACGAGCTGTTGCACTCGGGCCGCCAGAAGTACTCGTCGATCTTCAACTACCCGACGCTCTCCTGGGCCGACATCGGCGCCATCGGCTGGCTGGTCGACGGGGCCGCCATCACCAATCAGGTGATGCTGACCCGCACCTCCTATGGGCCCTACGCCAGGGCGATGATCCGGATCTGCAAGGAGGAGTCGTTCCACCAACGCCAGGGCTACGAGATCATGATGGTCCTGGCCGACGGCACCGACGAGCAACGGGCGATGGCCCAGGATGCACTCGACCGCTGGTGGTGGCCGTCGTTGGCGATGTTCGGTCCGCCGGACGCCGAGTCGACCCACACCGAGCAGTCGGTTGCGTGGAAGATCAAGCGGGAGACCAACGACGAGCTGCGCCAGCGGTTCGTCGACATGACCGTGCCCCAGGCCGCCTATCTCGGCCTGACCCTGCCGGACCCGGACCTCGTGTGGAACGAGGATCGGGGGCACTACGACTTCGGTGAGATCGACTGGGACGAATTCTGGGAGGTCATCAAGGGCCACGGCCCCTGCAACCGGGAGCGGATCGAGCACAAGGTCCGGGCCTGGGAGGACGGGGCCTGGGTCCGGGAGGCGGCCACCGCCCATGCGGCCCGCCAGCAGCGACGCCGGGTCGGCGGAGCGGAGGTTCGCTGATGTCCTATGACGTCCCGCCGATCGAGGGCGAGGTCGAGGAGGGACCACACGGGGCCGCCGGCGGGGCACCCCTGTGGGAGGTGTTCGTGCGGGCCTCCCGTGGCTTGAACCACGTGCACGTCGGCAGCCTCCACGCCGCCGACGCGGAGACCGCGACCCGCAGCGCCCGAGACGTCTACACCAGGCGGAACGAGGGAGTCTCGATCTGGGTGGTGCCGTCGTCGGCCATCCACGCCTCCGACCCAGACGAGTCCGACGCATGGTTCGACTCCGACAAGCCCTACCGCCACCCGACGTTCTACGACATCCCCGACGAGATCGGGCACATGTGATGGCCGCCGACCCGTCATCGTCACCGACGTCGGCCTCGGTGCCGGATCGCCGCCCCGCCTCGGCCGGGCCCGTCGCCCGGGCCACCCTGCCGGACGGTCCCCCGCTGCTGACCTGGCTGCTGCGGGCGGCCGACGACAACCTCGTGCTGTCCCAGCGGCTCGGCGAGCTGATCGCCTCGATGCCCGAGCTGGAGGAGGACATCGCGGTGGCCAACGTGGCCCTCGACCACCTCGGCCAGGCCCGCAACCTCTACCAGTACGCCACCGAGCTCGATCCGGCGGGGCGGACCGAGGACCAGTTCGCCATGACCCGCTCGGAGCGCGAGTTCCTGAACGCCGTGCTCGTCGAGCAGCCGAACGGCGACTTCGCGGTGACGATGGTCCGCCAGCTCCTCGTCGACGCCTACCAGATGCCCCTCTACCAGGCGCTCACCGGCTCAATCGACGAGCGCCTGGCCGGCATCGCGGCCAAGGCGGTCAAGGAGGCCCGCTACCACCTGGAGCACTCCTCGGGCTGGGTCGTGACCCTCGGCGACGGCACGTCGGAGAGCAACCGCCGGGCCCAGGCCGCGGTCGACGAGCTGTGGCCGTTCCGCACCGACCTGTTCGCGGCCGACGAGGTCGAGCACGAGCTGGCGACCGATGGGGTGGTGCCAGACCCGGCGAGCCTGCGCCCGACGTTCGACGAGACCGTGGCCACCGTGCTCAGCCAGGCCAATCTCACGGTCCCGAGCGACCCCTACGAGCGGATCGGCGGTCGCACCGGGTACCACACCGCCCATCTCGGCCACCTGCTGCCCGAGATGCAGTGGCTCCACCAGTCACAGCCAGGGGCCGAGTGGTGACGATGAGCACCGTTGCCGGACCCGACCTCGACCGGTACCGGGCCGCAGTCAGCGCCGTGTGCGATCCCGAGTTGCCGCCGCTGACCCTGGTCGACCTCGGCATCCTCCGATCGGTCGAGGCCGACGCCGACGGCACCGTCGTGATCACCGTCACCCCCACCTACTCCGGCTGTCCGGCGGTTGAGTACATCGAGGGTGAGATCACCCGGGTGCTCGAGGCGGTCGGCTGCGACCGGTTCCGGGTGGTCCGCTCGTTCAGCCCGGCCTGGTCGACCGACTGGATGACCGACGAGGGTCGGCGCAAGCTGCTCGACCTCGGGATCGCCCCGCCCGGATCGGGGCCGATCCCGATCACGCTGGGTCGCCGGAGCGAACCGCCGGCGGTCGTCTGCCCCCGTTGCGGGTCGACGGCGACCGAGGAGATCTCCCGCTTCGGGTCGACCGCCTGCAAGTCGCTCTACCGTTGCACGGCCTGCGCCGAGCCGTTCGACCACTTCAAGGCGATCTGAGGAGGTGGCGGTGAGCAATGCAACGACCGGCACGCTGCCGGACACCGTCGAGTTCCACCAGCTGAAGGTGGCCGACGTGCAGCCCGAGACCGACGACTCGGTCAGCATCACCCTGGAGGTACCCGAGGACCTCACCGACCGGTTCGTGCACCTACCGGGTCAGCACCTCGTCGTCCGCCGGGACCTCGGCGGCGAGGACGTGCGCCGGTCGTATTCCATCTGCTCGGCCCCCGGCGACGGTCTTCGGATCGGGATCAAGCGCATCCCGGACGGCGTCTTCTCCACGTGGGCCACCACCGAACTGGCCGTCGGCGACGTGATCGAGGTGATGGCGCCCATCGGCGAGTTCACCGTGGCCAGCACGCCCGAGGTCGGACGCAACGCCGTGCTGGTCGCCGCCGGCTCCGGCATCACACCGGTCCTGGCCATGGCCAGCACGATCCTCCGTGACGAGCCGGCCAGCCGGGTCACCCTGCTCTACGGCAACCGCACCTCCCGCTCGATCATGTTCCACGAGGAGCTGGAGGGCCTGAAGAACCGGCACCCCGAGCGGTTCCGGATGATCCACGTGCTGAGCCGGGAGCCGCACGAGATCCCACTGTTCGAGGGACGGATCGACGGCGACAAGCTCCGGCGGATGTCGGGGGCGCTGATCGATGTCACCTCCGTCGACGGCTGGTACCTGTGCGGGCCGCTCTCGATGGTCGAGGAGCTGTCGACGACGCTCGGCGAGCTCGGGGTCGACGCCGACCGGATCCACAGCGAGCTCTTCTTCGATCAACGCATCGAGGCCCCGCCGCCGACCGATGTGATCGCCGACGGCGCCGTCGAAACCCTGGTGACGATCGACGGGCGGACCTCGGTCGTCCACGTCGACCCGGAGGGCCCGTCGCTGCTCGACTACGCCCGGTCGGTCCGGGCCGAGGTGCCGTTCGCCTGCAAGGGCGGGATGTGCGCCACGTGCAAGGCCCAGGTGGTCGATGGCGAGGTGACGATGGCGAAGAACTACGCCCTCACCGCCGAGGAGCTCGAGGCCGGGATGATCCTCACCTGCCAGGCCCACCCCACCGGCGACGGACCGCTTGCCATCTCCTACGACGTGCGCGGTGGCGTCGGCCGCTGACGCCGCTCAGGGTCGGCGGGCGATGCGGGTCCACAGCGGCGGCGCGGCGTCGACCGCGTTGACGTCAACGAATCCGGCGGCGGCCAGCGCCGTGTCCGGATCGAAGGTCCGCCACTCCAACCGGTAGGGCTCGTAGAAGCCGCGGAACTGGTCGAGGTCGTCGTTCGGCGTGTCGGTCAGCACGAGCGTGCCGCCTGGCCGCAACACCCGGCTGGCCTCGGCCAGCAGCGCGGCCTTGATCCGATTCGGGCACTCGTGCAGGACCAGCGTGATCGTCACCGCGTCGACGCTGCCGTCGGCCACCCCCGAGTCCTCGCCGAAGCCCTGCCGGAGCTCCAGGTTGTCGAGACCGGCGTTCTGGACCCGGGCTGCGGTGAGCATGAACGGCGAGGCCTCGAGGCCGATGACCTCGGTTTCGGGCAACCGGCGGGCCACCGCGGCCGGGCCGTCACCCGTTCCGCTGCCGATGTCGAGCACCACACCGGCGTCGGCAGGGACCAGCGCCGCCAGCTCCTCGCGGATCCCGAGGCAGGCCTCGGGGTGGGCGTCGGCGTAGATGGCCTCCATGGCGGCCCGGTCACCGGTGGCCGCAGCCTCGCTCAGCCACCCGCCGGGCACCGAGTGGAACGGCATGGTGTAGTACGACGGGAACTCGACGTCGGCGTAGGGGGCGAGGGCCTCGTCCCAGTCGATCGACGACAGGTCCGGGGCTCGGACCGACCCCATCCGCCCGATGACCGAGACCATGGCGTCCATCGGCTCGTCGGTGGCCAACTCGGTTTCGATGAGACCGGTGTGGGTCGGTGGGGGCGGCCATCGGGTCGAGGCCAGCCCGGTGAAGATGGCGGCCAAGGTGCTGTGGTCGTCGGCCATGGCCCCATGCTAGGAATCGGCCACGAGGCCGATCCAGCCGGATCGAGGTCGGAACGGAGATCGGACACCATAGCGGGTTCGTGGCGGGCGCCGGCCGCTGGCGGGCCACTAGCATCCGGCCATGACGCCAAGCAACGACACCCCGCTCGCCGGCATCACCGTCGTCGAGATGACCTCGATCTACTCGGGACCGATGGCCGGGATGCTCCTCGCCGAGATGGGGGCCGAGGTGATCAAGGTCGAGAGCCCGGACGGGCCCGACCCGATCCGGGCCGGCGGTCTGGCCGCCGGACCCGACTCGGTCAACTCGATCTTCTACTCGCTGAACCGGGGCAAGCGGTTCGTGTCGATCAACGCCAAGACCGATCGCGGTCGGGAACTCCTGGCCGACCTGGCGTCGAAGGCCGACGTGTTCCTCCACAACATGCGGCCGGGCAAGCCCGACGCACTCGGCGTCAGCTGGGAGGCCCTGTCGGCCCGCAACCCCGGCCTCATCTATGCCGCCATCTCCGGTGTCGGCAACGACGGGCCCGAGGCCCATCTGCCCGTCTATGACTACGTGATGCAGGCCAAGACCGGCATGGTCGACTACCAGCGCGACCTGGCGAGCGGCCGCAGCGACCTGGTCCACCAGGTGGTGATCGACAAGACGTCGGCCATGGGGCTCGTCCAGGGAATCCTGGCCGCCCTGTTCGTCCGGGAGAAGACCGGGAAGGGTCAGCGGGTCGACGTCCCGATGGTGTCGGCCGGGCTGTCGTTCCTGTGGCCGGACGGGATGGCCGCCGCCTATGCCGAGCTGGAGCCGGCGATCCCGCTCGACCAGATGCCACCGTGGTTGACGTCGGCGCCGGGTTCGTTCCTGGTCGTGCTGCCGACGACCGACGGTGAGATCGCAACCGGCATCCTGCTGCCACCGTGGGACGGGCTCTGCCTGGCCCTCGATCGGGCCGACTGGGTCGTCGACGAGCGCTTCGCCGACAACTTCAGCCGTGTCCTCCACCTGCCCCAGCTGATCGAGGAGGTGGCCGGCGAGGTGGCCAAGTACTCGACGGCCGAGGTGTTGGCCCGGTTCGAGGAGCACGACTTCGCCGCCGGTGCCGTGCTGACCCGCGACCAGGTCCACGAGGACAAGACGATCGTGCACCTCGGGCTGATCAGCGAACAGGACGCGCCTGGGGTCGGTCGAGTCCGTCAGCCGGCCCCGATGTGGAGCTTCAGCGACGCCTCACTGCCGACCACCACCAGCCTCGGCTACACCGGCGCCGACTCGCGGGAGGTGCTGGCCGACCACGGTCTGGCCGCCGACGAGATCGACCAGCTACTGGCCGACGAGGTGGTGTTCATCAGCGACGGGTCGGTGCCGGACTAGTCCGACCTCAGGAGGGTTGCCGCTCCTGGTACTCACGGTCGGCCCGCTTGCCCTGGTAGACCCGCATGTCGATCGCCCGCCACACCACCGGGGCGACCCGGATCAGCAGGCGGGGCTCGGTCTGCATGTTGGCGACGAAGGCGTCGACGGCGGCCGCCTTGGCCGGGTCGACCGGTTCCCCCGGCCTGGCGGCCCCACCGACGTATTTCTCGGCCAGCTGGCGGCTGATCGGCCAGATGTCGACGTCGGGCGGGCGGAGGACCTCGGCCTCGCCGTCGATGCCGACGTGGCCAGGGACCGGTTCGAGGGCCTCGACACACAGCGAGATCCGCGGGTCCCGCATGAGTTGGCGGCACCAGACCCGTGACTCGGTGCCGGAGATCCACACGTGTGTGCCGTCCCAGAGGTGCCACACGGGCACGGTGTAGGGGCGTCCGTCCTGGCGGAGGGAGGCGACGACGCCGACGTGCGGCTGGGCCAGGAACGCCTCGGTGTCCTCGGGGCTCATGCGGGGCATGACCGGACCCTAGTGGTGCAGCGCCGCTGCGGCCCAGGGGGACGGGTCCGTCGTTCGGCGCCCGAGCCCGGATCGGCGATCCCGAGCGTCCCGGGCAGCCCTTGGCCCGGGACGCTCCTGGTGGTGACGCCGAGCGGTGCGTCACATCACGTCGGCCGTTGCAGCCGAAGTCGATCCACCCCCGTCTTCGACCTCAGCGATTCAATTCTTGAGCGTCCCCGATCAGCGGCGCCACCACGTCGAACCCCCGATGGCAGAGGTCGGCGTAGGAGGCACCGTCGTCGGCGACCAACCAGGCCCGGGTGACGGCGTCGACCATGCCCATGACGGCCGATCCGATGATCCGCGAACGGAACGGGTCCGGCGACCGCCCACGCTCCTCCTGCACCTCGTCGACCAGCGCCGTGATCCGGTCGGTCCAGCGCTGGAACAGTGCCTGGAACCCACGCTGCAACTCGGGATGGCCGACGGCGACGGTGAAGGCCCGGCGGGGACGGTCCGGATCGGCGTCGATCTCGGCTGCGATCGCCTGGGACCCGAGCCAGAGCCGTCGATCGAGCGGCTGACCGGCTGCGGCGGACACGGCCTCGTCGAAGGCGTCGAACCACAGGAGCGGGTGGATGAAGGCCAGCTCCTCCTTCGAGTCGACGTGCCGGAACACGGTGCGGCGGGAGATGCCGGCTCGCTCGGCAATGGCGTCGACGGTGACGTGCGGGCCGACGGTGTCGAACAGATCGACGGCGGCATCGCTGAGGGCGAGCAGCTTGCGCCGACGGTTCTCGGCCCGGGTTGCCATCGACCGAGCCTAGCGCCCGCCCGGAAACTCTGGCACTCCGTGCCATTCTGTCCTAGCATGTAAACATGGCACTCAGTGACACAAATGAGCCAAAGGGACGCTCCGCGGCGGCACGCCTCCCCCGCCTCACGTTCGGTCTGGGAGCCGCCGCCTTCGTCGCCATCGGGCTGCTCCACACGCTGACCCAGGCCACCACCTTGTCCGGCGCCGAGGTACAGGCGGCCTACCGAGCCGGCGGCGACATCGACATCAGCGGGCGTGTCATCGACGGTTGGGATCTCTTCGCCGGCACCAGCCTGCTGATGGGCTTCTTCGCCGTCGCCATCGGACTGCTCGACGCCGCCGTGCTCGTCGACAGTGGCCGCCACCACCGGCTGCCACCGGTGTCGGTCTCGGCGGTCAACGTGGCGGTGCTGGTCGGCATCGTCGCCGTCGGCGCAACGCTGCTCGGACCGATCCAGCTCGTCGGGGGGTCGGTCGGCATCGTGTTGTTCGGCATCACCCTCAACGCAGCTCGCCGCAGTCCGAGCGCCTGATCCGCGTGACCCGCCGGGCTGACGGATGTCTGCCGTCTCACGAGTCCGTGTGGCAATCAGAGACTCCGCTTGTTGCGGTCTGCTCCGTGTCGAAGACCGTCAAGAGCACTCGCCGGCCCTGATCTCGCAGGACGTCCGTGGCGATTTTCGGATTACCACCGGCCGCAAGGAGCTGCAACGAACGATCGACCTCGTAGAAGGAGTCTAAATAGTCGAGAATATCGTCCCGAACTTGCTGTGCTGCGACGAGCCCAGCATCGCTACTCCCCATGAAAGCTGAGATGCAGACGTAGAGCTCGCCATGTGGATCATGCTCGACGATCTGCGAGGCTAGATATGCGATTATGCCGTTGCGTTCGGATTCTGTCTCGTCCAAAGAGAGGCGTTGCCCGGAGAATGCGTTCTGGAGCGACAGCCGGCCGGCCGTCTGAATCGAACCAGCAACGGGGCTTTGGGGCCCAGCAGTTGATGCAGAGGTCTCAGCACCGTCAGGTTGGCCTTGAAACTCTGCACTCTCTGCGACCGGAATGGTTGATCGACCGGATTCTCTCGAAACAGTCAAGCTGTAGTCGCCAACCACGAAGAGGAGCAGACCGACTATGCTTGCCATCGACCCCAACAGTCCGACGACAAAGCTGAACCGCTTGGTCACTCGATTTCGAGCAGGATCTCGGAAGCCACCCCGCGTCGAGATCAGCAAAGTTTCCCGACCGAGCACTATCAACATTCGCCGGCGTGTCTTCTCAACGAGATCGTCCACTGCGATGTACGTAACGCAATCTCTGCCGAGGATTCGTATTGATCGCCGCCGAACGCCGTCTGCCATCAGCGGGTTTTTTGCATACTGACCGCTCCTCTTTAGTACAATCGTTCGGAACGTGGAGCGTACCCGTTCGGCATGACCATGGCCAGTACAACATGGATCTAGAGAAAGCTCGAACCACCTACAGGAGTGATTGTGAGTCCGTCAGCCAATCGGCGCCTGAAACCCAGTCCGCCGGTCTTCGGCGCGGGCTTCGGCTGTCGCTGACCGGGTCACTCGCCTAGGACTACTCGGTCCGGTCGAGCATGACCCGGCCACGGGACACGACGGCGGCGAGTGCAACGTCGGGTTCGGCCAGGCCGGCCAGGTTGGCCAGCGGGTCGACGGTGCTCACCACCACGTCGGCCGACCGGCCGGGCGCGATCCGCCCGACCTGGTCCTCCAGACCACAGAGCCGTACGTTGACGTGGTACATCGCCCGCAGCACATCGACCGCCGGCTCCAGCTCGGCTCGGATTGCGAACTCGCGGTTCTGGTGCGGCTGGGCCTCACCGAGCAGGTCGGTGCCGAACCCGAGCGCCACCCCGGCGGCCTTGGCCACCTCGATCGACCGCTGACCGAGCTCGAACACGCCCTGGTTCTTCGCCAGGTTGCGCTCCGGCATCCCCGCTTTGGCCCCCATCTCCCGCATCGCCCAGTAGGTCACGAGCGTCGGCACCATCGTCACCCCGAGCTCGGCCATCCGCGCCGCGGTCGGAGGGTCGACCAGGTTGCCGTGCTCGATGCAGCGAACACCGTTCTCGATGGCGAGCGAGATGGCTTCGGGCTGGTAGGCGTGGGAGGTGGTGTAGGTGTGGCGGTGATCGGTCTCGATCGTCGCCGCCCGGATCTCCTCGGGCGTGTACTGAATGGCGTCGAACGGGTCGCTCGGTGAGGCGACGCCGCCGGAGCTCATGATCTTGATGAAATCACTGCCGTCCCGCAGCTCGTGGCGGACCGCCTTGCGCACCGCGTCCGGCCCGTCGGCCACGTGGCTCAGGTCGTTCGAGTAGACCTGGCAGGCGCAGATCGTCCCCGCCTCGGCCGCGTTCTGGGGCGTGTCGAAGTCGCCGTGGCCACCCGTCTGGGAGATGGCCCGACCGGCCCGGACGATCCGTGGACCGTCGCACAGTCCGGAGTTGATCGCCCGGACGAGTCCGGTGACGTCGCCACCCGTGTCTCGAACGGTGGTGAAACCACGCAAGACGGTGGCCTCGGCCAGCCTGGCCGCCCCGATCGCCTTCTCGGTGGCCGACAGTCGGCGGAGCCGATGGAAGTCCATCGTGGTGATGACATGGTGCACATGGGCGTCGACGAAACCGGGGAGGACAAACCGGCCCCGTGCGTCGATCACCCGGTCGACGTTGCTGGTGTCTGGCCGCGCCTCGTCGACCGACGCGATCGTGTCACCCTCGATGACCACGTGGCGCTCCCCCACCAGCGTGAGGGCCTCGGTGTCGAGCAGGATCCCGTTGACGATCGCGGTCCGCATGGCGCCATCTTGTCACGGGCCGTGTCGCCTGACCTCACGACCCGACGGGCGGGTCGGCCGGTCTTCCCCACGATCGCTGTTCCGCTCAGCCCTCCGTGGTGGCGGCCGACGAGCCGACGCCGAGGTAGGCCTCCTGGACCCGGGCGTCGGCCTGGATCTCGTCCGGCGTGCCGGTTGCGATCACGATGCCCTGGTCGAGGCAGGTGATGCGGTCGGCCACGCCGGTGATGAACCCGAGGTCGTGGTCGATGACGATCACCCCGGCCCCGACGGTGGCGGCCAGGTCACGGACCCTGGCCACCATGGCAAGCGACTCGCTGTCGCTCATACCGCTGGTCGGCTCGTCGAGCAGCAGGAACGACGGGGCCAGGGCGACGGCCCGGGCCAGCTCGAGGCGGCGGGAGTTGCCGTAGTCGAGCTCACGGGCCCGACGGTCCCGGTGGTCCCACAGGTCGGCGGCGGCGATGACGGCGTCGACGTCCGGCAGCGTGCGACCCTTGCGGTGGGCGGCAGCCACCAACGCCGACACCTCGACGTTCTCCCGCACGGTCAGGGCGTCGAACAGCCGCAGGTTCTGGAAGGTCCGGACCACGCCCCTGCGGGCCAGCTCGTGGCTCGGTGCGTCGCCGACGTCGACGCCGTCCAGCGTGACCGTGCCGCCGCTGGCGTCGACCAGGCCGGTGATGGCGTTGACGAGGGTCGTCTTGCCGGCACCGTTCGGGCCGATGATGCCGACCACCTCGCCGCCGCGGGCCTCGATCCCGGCGTTGCGGAGCGCAGTGAAACCGCCGAACGTGACCTCGACGTCGGCCGCCGACAACAGCGAGTCCCGGTCGGGCTCGGTCGGTTCGGGCGACGGTGGCGGCGTCTCGCCTGCGGTCGACCGACCGCGACCGATGCGGCGGTGCAGCCACTCGTCGAGCTCCCAGTCGTCGAGCAGCCCGGTCGGGCGCAGGAGCATGAACCCGAGCATGGCCAGGCCGAGCACGACGGTCTGCAGGTTCTCCCGGAAGACGAGGTCGAGCGGGAAGCCGTCGAGGCCGAGGCCGAAGACCTCGAAGCCGTCCTGGCCGAGCTTGCGGGCGAGCTCGCGGGCGGCGGTGATCACCGCGACGCCGAGCACCGCCCCGGTCACCGAGTTGCGGCCGCCGACGATCAGCATCACGAGGGTGACGAGCGTGTAGTTGAAGAAGAAGTTTTCCGGCAGCAGCGAGCCGTCCTCGAACACCCGGAGCGAGGCCCCGACCGACACCACCGCAACCGACAGCAGCAGCGCCACCATCTGCTGCACGAGGGGATCGACGCCCATGGCCCGGGCCGCCAGGTCGTCCTCCCGGGCGGCGGTGGCCAAGCGGCCGCTGCGACTCTGGGCGAACACCCGGGCGATGATCAGTGCAAGCAGCAAGGCGACGTAGATCGGCGTCCGGGTCTGCAGCGCCCCTCCGATGGGGAAGAACAGGCCAGCCCGCTCGCCGCCGGTCAGCTCGGGCCAGTTGACCGCAACCTCATGGGTCACGAACAGCAACGCCAGGGTGATGACGGTGGCCGACACCGAGCCGGACTGGGCCCCCGACCGGGCCAGGCCGATGCCGACGATGAACGCCGCGACCAGCGTGACGACCACGGCGACGGCCACCGCGGCCGGAGCCGACAGACCGACGTCGGCCAGGCCGAAGGGGGCGTCGGGGATGCGGTCGGCCTTGGCCTCCGGCGTGATGGCCAGCACCGCGAACGTGTAGCCGGCGATCGCACCGAAGCCGATGTGGCCAAACGACAGCACCCCGGTGTTGCCGACGTAGATCTGGATACCGATCACGATGATGGCGTCGATCAGCATCGTGGTGACCAGCCGCTCGCCGGCCCCGCCGGCCACGCTCTGGTAGGCCAGCCCGCCGGTGACGAGCACGGCGAACAGGATGACGGCGCCGACGACCGGGAAGGCGACGTCACGGTCGGTCCGGGGGAACAAGCCGCTCAGCATCACACGCGCTCCGCGTGGGCGACGGTGATCAGGCCCTGGGGTCGGAAGATGAAGAGCAGCGCGATGAGGAGGAACACCACGCCCTCGGTCAGGTTGGCGATCCCATCGGGCAGGCGTGACCGGAGCAGCACCTCGGCCAGGCCGAGGGCGAACCCGCCGAGCACGGCGCCACGGAGGCTGCCGAGCCCGCCGATCAGCGCCGCCAACACGCCCTTGAGCATGGGGTCGATGCCACCGGACGGGGTGATCGACCCGGCCCGCATCAGCCAGAAGATGCCGGCGATCCCGGCCAACAGTCCGGACAGCGCGAACGCGCCGCGGATGACGGCGTCGGATCGCACCCCCATCAGCTGGGCGGTCGAGAAGTCGGCGGCGGCCGCCCGGAGCGACAGCCCGAACATCGTGCGCTGCAACAGCCAGGTGGTGCCGCCGAGCACGAGCAGGGTGACGACGATGACCACCGTGTCGAACACCTCGATCGTGAGCGAGCCGATCGACCAGGTGTTGGTCACCCAACCCGGTCGGGGAAACGTCTTCACCGAGGCCGAGACGTACAACAGGAAGATGGCCGACACCACGAAGTGCACACCGAACGACGTCAGCAGCAGCGTGAAGTCGGACGCACCACGGACCCGGCTGAACGCCACCCGTTCGATCACCAGCGACGTGATGATGGCGGCGACGACGATGATCGGTGCGGCCAGCCACCAGGAGCCGCCGGTGACCTGGGAGAAGAAGGCGAACGTGGCGTACCCGGCCACGGTGATCAGCTCGCCGTGGGCGAAGTTGAGGAGGTGCATGACCCCGAACACGACGGCGACCCCGAGCGCCAGCAACGCATAGATACTGCCTCGACCGAGACCGTCGATCAGGTTCTGGAGGAGCTCGATCACGTCTCGTCCGCTCCCCGGCCGGCAGCGCCGCCGGCCGCCGACTCGCCGACGAAGGTGGCGAACAGATCGTCACGGGCCGCCAGCTCGTCGCCCGTGCCGTCGCCGACGATCTCGCCCGAGCGCAGCACGTAGGCCCGGTCGGCCGCCTCGAGCATCCTGGTGGCGTTCTGCTCGACCACCAGCAGGGTCCGACCGGCGGCCCGCAACGAATCGAGGAGCTCGAAGACCACGTCGACGAGCACCGGGGCGAGGCCGAGCGACGGTTCGTCGAGCATCAGGAGCTTCGGCCGGGACATCAGCCCACGGGCGATCGCCAGCTGCTGGGCCTCACCGCCGGACAGGTAACCGGCGGCCGTCGTCCACTTGTCCCGCAGCACCGGGAACAGCTCACCCATCTCGTCGAGGTCGTCGGCTCGCTCGCTCGCCGACCGGGTGACCGAGCCGACCTTGAGGTTCTCCTCGACGGTCATGTCGACGAAGATCCGCCGGTGCTCGGGGACGAGCGCCAAGCCGGCGGCCAGCCGCTTCTCGGGGCTGAGGGTGGTCACGTCGGTGCCGTCGAACTCGACGGTGCCGGTGGCCGGGGCGAGGAGCCCGGCCACCGTGTTGAGCAACGTCGTCTTGCCCGCCCCATTCGGGCCGATGAGGCCGACGACCTCACCGGTGCCGACGGTCAGCGTGGCGTCGCGCAGCGCCGAGATCGAGCCGTACCGGGTCGTCAAGCCGGTGACCTGGAGCATGGTCGTCATGCCCGCTCCTACGTCCCCGGGCCCGTACCCGACTCGACCGATCTCGTGCGCTCGACGGCTCCTAGGGCTCGATCGTGGCGACGAGGGTGTCGACGCCGTCGACGATCCGATTGATCGGCACGGCCTTCGGCGGGATGCCCTCGGTGCCGGCGTAGGTGATCTCACCGGACAAGCCCTGGAAGCCGGAGATCTGCTGGACCGCGGCCCCGATGTCGGCCGGCTCGTCGCAGCCGCAGTCGAGCATGCCCTGGATGCCGAGGAACATCGAGTCGACGTAGAGGGCCATGAAACCACGGCTCTCGAGCGCCTCACCGTTGGCGTCCTCGTAGTCGGCGAGCAGCGTGTCGATCGGATCACCGGACGAGATCGAGGTGTGCGGGGTGTGGACCACACCCTCGTTGTCGCCGCCGGCGGCCTCCGGATCCTGGATGCCGGTGGCGTCGAGGGCGTCGGTGCCGATGTAGGTCAGCCCGTCGAGGCCCTGGCCCTCGAGCTGGCCCCGCAGCGCCGTCACCTGGAAGGCGAGGGCGGCCGAGAACACGGCCTCGTTGTTCTCCGAGATGCCGGCGATCTCGTTGACCTGGGCCGAGAAGTCGGTGTCGGCGGCCCAGACGTAGTTCTGGACGCTGACGACCTCACCACCGCCGGCCTCGAAGGCGGCCATGAAGGCGTCGGGGTTCACGCCGGAGTACGGCACGCCCTCGCCCTCGGTGAACACGATGGCCCGGGTGATGCCCTCGTCGAGCGCCCACTGGGCGGCGGCGGCCGACATCTGGTTGTCGTCGAAGCTGACCAGGTAGGAGTTGATCGACGAGTCGGCGAGCGTCGGCTCGGTCGAGGCGGCCACGAACAGCGGCACCTGGCCCTGCGTGGTCTGCAGGATCGGGAGGGCGAAGTCGGCGAACGGCGGGCCGATGAGGAAGTGGGCGCCCCAGTCGAGCAGCTCCTGGGTGGCGAGGGCGGCGTCGTCACCGACCTCGGCAACGCGGACCTCGACCGGGCGACCGTCGATGCCGCCGGCGCAGTTGGCCTTCTCGGCCACGAAGGGCACGAGGTTGGAGCCGGGGATGTCGACGAAGCCGACGACGTCGCTGAAGTCCATGGCCATGCCGACCTGGATCGGGTCGCCGGTCGGCGCCTCGGCGCAGTTGCCGAGGTCGGCGCTCAGGATCGCGTCGATGTCGAGCCCGGAGGCTGGAGCGGGAGCGGCGTCGTCGTCGGCCGGCTCACTTGCGGATGCGCTGGCATCGTCGTCGGCCGGCTCGCTCGCCGATGCGCTCGCGTCGTCGTCGGCCGGTTCACTGGCCGACGCACTGGCGTCGGCCTCGCTGGCCGATGCGCTGGCATCGGAACTGTCGTCGTCATCACCGCACGCCGCAGCGAGCAGGGCGAAGGCCGCCAGCAGCGCGACCAGGTAGCGGACTCTCATGGGTGCATCCTCTCCCGCAACGTCGTTCGATTCGGAACGGTAGATGCCCCATCGTTCGGGAGCAAACGATTGTTGGCCGCCTGGCCGTGGTCTCCGGCTGTCGGAGGGGCTGGGTAAGCTGCGTCCCATGGCGGAGTCCGATGGCGGTTGGGGTGGCGCGGTCGATCGCGTGATCGACCGTCTCGGCTCGTGCCCCCCGGCGCTGGTCCGGGTGGCGCTCGGCGGGGTGGCCGTGGCGCTCCTGGTCGACGTGTTGGCCCTGACGCTCGACCTGATCCGGCTCCGGCGACTGCGCAACGGGGCCACGCTCGACAACGTCGGGCTCGATGTCAGCTCCACGCTGTCCGGTGCCGCCAACCTGCTCGTGCCGCTCGCGGTGCTCGGGGCCGGTGCGGTCTTCCTCTGGTGGTTCGCCGCCGCCTACCGCCGGCTCGGCCAGGTCCACCCGACCGACCACGGCTCGCCGTGGGCGGTGGCCGGATGGCTCGTGCCGGGCGTCAACCTCGTCAGGCCGCCAACGATCATGCGGGAGCTGGTGTCGAAACCCGGGTCGAGCTCGGCCACCGACCCGGCACCGGTGCTGGTGCTCGGCTGGTGGATCCTCATGCTCGAGGGCTTCGCCATCCAGTTCATCCTCCGGCTCATCTCCCCGGCCACCAATTGGGGGTGGACCCGCTGGCAGACGTCGGCACTGCTGTCCGACGTCGTGCTGCTGGCGTCGCTCGGGTGTGTCGCCGTGCTGATCGGGAAGGTCGAGGAGCGTCAGCGGGTCGTGCCGGAGCTCTCGGCGACCCCGATGGTGGCCGCCACCAGCCCGGCTTCGTAGAGCCGTTCGAGCTCGCCGGTATCCACCGGTCCCATCCCAACCAGTTCGAGCATCACATACCCGTGCACGGTCGCGTAGAGGTTGTAGGCCGCGGCCAACGGATCGGCGGCCCCGTGGCGGGCGACGGCCTCGATGAGTGCGTCGAACGAGCGGTGACCCCGGGCGACCGCCTCGGCGCTCGGGACGAAGTCGGGGACCGCACGGCCGAACATGACGAGATAATGGGTGGGGTTGTCGAGAGCCCAGCGGCGGTAGGCCCGGCCGGCGCCGAGGAGATCGTCGGCCTCGTAACACGGCAGGAGCGCACGGTCGAAGGACTCGAAGCCGTCGAGGAGGATGGCCTCGATCACGCCGTGCTTGCCGCCGAAGTGGGTGTAGATGCCGGTGGTCGAGCAGCCGGCCTCGTCGGTGATCGCCCGGACGGTCAGGGCGGCGGCGCCGTCGCGCTTGAGCACGGTGAGGGCCGCGTCGAGCAGGTCCTGGCGGGTTGACCGGGACGGCTCGGAGCTGCGGGATCGTGCTCCGTCGGACAGGGTGGACGTTGACTCGTCGATGTAACTAAGTTATAGCTATAACTAAGTTACAGCACCAGCACCGCTGACCCCGGCGCAATCCTGCACCCGCACCGCACCGCACACCCGAGGAGTCCTCACCCATGTCGACCACCCCGATCTCCAACGAGCCGACCACCGGCGACGTCGGCCTCTATCTCTCGGGCAACTACGCGCCCGTCACCGAGGAGGTGACCGCCCTCGATCTCGAGGTCGTCGGCGAACTGCCCGTCGAGCTCAACGGTCGCTACCTCCGCAACGGCCCGAACCCCGCCACCGACGTCGACCCCTCGACCCACCACTGGTTCATGGGCGACGGCATGGTTCACGGGATCCGCCTCCGGGAGGGCAGGGCCGAGTGGTATCGGAACCGGTACGTCGGTTCGACCGCCATCGCCAAGCTCCGCGGCGAAGACGACATCCCGGGCCACAACTGGAACGACTCCGGTCATGGGCCGAACACCAACGTCGGCGGATTCGCGGGCAAGACGTGGGCGATGGTCGAGGCCGGCGGTTGTCCGGTCGAGCTGACCTATGAGTTGGAGACCGTCGGCCGCAACGACTTCGAGGGCACCCTGCCCGGTGCGTTCACCGCCCACCCGAAGGTCGACCCGGACTCCGGTGAGATGCACGCCATGGTCTACGCCTGGGCCGAGTGGATGGACCACGTGCAGTATGTGGTCGTCGGGCCGGACGGCCGGGTGCACAAGACCGTCGACATCCCGCTGCCGGGCATGACGATGTTGCACGACATGTCGCTGACCGAGAACTTCGCTGTGGTCTACGACCAGCCCGTGACCGTCGACTTCGACCTGGCCTTCGCCGGACGGTTCCCGTTCCGGTGGAACGCCGACTACGGCAACCGGGTCGGGCTGCTGCCACGGGACTCGGCCGACGCCGGCGACATCACCTGGATCGACGTGCCCGTCGGCTACTGCTTCCACCCCCTCAACTCCTACGACACGAGCGACGGTGGCGTGGTCATCGACCTGTGTGTCTACGAGAAGATGTTCGATGAGGACATCCTCGGCCCGTTCGAGAACATGGCCCGGCTGGAGCGGTGGGAGCTGAACCCGTCGGCCCGTTCGGTGTCGACCACGGTGATCGACGACACCGCCAACGAGTTCCCCCGGCATCGGGGCTCGCTGACCACAAAGCCGTACCGCTACGGCTACTGCGCCTCGCCATCGACCGATCCGGCGGCCGGGTGGCCGACGATCAAGCACGACCTCGAGACCGGTGAGCGTCAGGTGTTCGACCACGGTCCGGGCCGTGCGGCCGGCGAGCCGGTGTTCGTGGCCAGGCGCGACGAGTCGGGTGCGGCGTCGACGGTCGAGGACGACGGTTGGCTGGTCAGCTTCGTGCACGACCTCGGCAACGACTCGGCCGAGTTCGTGGTCATGGACGCCCAGGACTTCTCCCGTGACGACTACGTGGCCCGGGTGCCGCTGCCCCAGCGGGTGCCCTATGGGTTCCACGGCAACTGGGTGAGCGACTACTCGGTCGGGCCCGAGTAACCGACGATCGGTCGGTCGGTTCTGGCCGGTTCCCCCCGGCCTCGGTCAGTCGACGTCCAGATCGGCGTCGAGACCGGGGTCGGGTGGGCCGTAGAGCCGGCGGAGTGAGAGAGCCTCGGCCAGGACGAGGATCCAGCTGACCAGGGCCAGTGCCGCGCAGGCGACAATCCCGACGAGCGAGAGCCCGACGACGGTCACACTGAGCACGAGCACGAGGTTGGCAGCGGTGACGAAGATGAGCGACCAGCCGCGGAGGCGCGGGCGGGGGGCAGGGAGTTGATCATGGCCGCGGCTTGGGTCGTTGGCATCGGGTCGGCGACGGTTGGTCGGGGTCTCGGTGCTGGCGTTGAGCTGGGCGTTGAGGTCGAGGCCGGTGTCGACATCGGGGTCGACACCGGCCCAGCCGATGATGGCGAAGTCGTCATGGCGGGCGCGTTCGTTCCGCCGGCGCTGCGGTGGCCGAGGCATGTTGGTCCCTCCTGCCCCGGCCGAGAGTCCGAGGCATCACAAGGACGTTGCGGAAGGGGGCCGCAGATACCGCCGGTTGAGGTTGTAACACCGGGCCGGAGCCTCGGGTTTCAGAACCCACGTTCGGTGACAGAATCGGGGTTTGGTGGGGGCGACTGGTTACGGTAAGTGGCCGTCGCTACACTGCCCCAACCTCGTTCATGACGAAACCCGCTGCGGCTCCACCATCGGGGGAAAGGAGGTGGTCGTTGGCTCCGTCACCCGTGGTCGCACGATGGGAGTTGTCGCGCCGCCTGGCCACCCGCCGCAAGGAGCTGGGGATCGACGTCAAGAGCGTCACCGACGCTCTCGGGTTCACGCGGAACTACTGGAGTGCGGTTGAGAACGACCGCACGCTCATCGCCGAGGACAAGCTCCGCCTGCTGTTCGACCTGTTCGACTTCAGCGACCAGGACCAGTCCGAGCTGCTCACACTCCGCGAAGACTCCCGCAAACGCGGCTGGTGGGACGAGTACCCGTCACTCAGCGACGACCACAAGCGCTTCTACGGCATGGAAGCCGGCGCCGTACGCATCCGCACCTACGGCGGTCACCTGATCCCGGGCGTCCTGCAAACCAGCGCGTATACCCGGGCCGTCATCGCAACCGATCCGGGGCTCAGTCCTGTCGATCTCGACAGATTCGCCGAACTGAGGCGGCGGCGGCAACAGCACCTCTTCGAGTCGAGCCGACCGCATCTCACGGTCATGCTCAGCGAAGCTGCCCTTCACCAACAGGTGGCCGGGCCCGAGGTGCAAGCCGAGCAGCTGCAGTCACTCTGTGACCGCACCGAAGACGACACTTCAGCGGTGACCGTCCACCTGCTTTCGTTTCGGGTCAACCCCGGTGCGATCATCAACTCGACGACGCTGTCGTTCGTTGAATACGAGGGTGCGCATCTCCCGACCACCGCTTGGCAGGAGGGGGTGCAACTCTTCGGAGACCTCGATGCCGACGAAGACGACGAAGAGTTCCGACGTCTCGAGATCGCTTGGGATCACGCGATGGGGCAATCGCTCGACGTCGACGAATCAGTGGTCGCCATGAGACGAGTGATTGAGGAACTCGTTCGGACGGGTTGATGGCGAAGAGACGGCCGTCCCGAATTATTGCAATAGCGAAACAAAGCCCGGAGCAGGGTTGTGCGATCCAGTGCTCTGATACGGTTCCATGCGACCGCGCTGGGCGCGATCACATGGCGGTAAGTGACGACTCATAACCGTATCGACAACGGTGTTGGAACGGCGGCTTCCTTGGTTTCCCGTGCCGTTCTTTTGGACAAAGGATGGTGTAGGGACATGGGCTTGGATGGGCGAGATGAGGACCGACCCTTACACGATCTCGCCCAGCAAGCTTGGAGACGCTCTTCCAAGTGCATGAGCGGCACCTGCATCGAGGTCAGCCTCGGAGCCAACGGCGTGTCGATCCGGGACAGCAAGCAGCTAGCCTCTCCGAATCGGGACTGACTTCCCCACGATCGACGTCACCACCTCGGAGTGGCGCGTCTTTCTCGAGGAACTGCGCAGCAAGCGAGTGCGCGGTGCGAACGGCGCCATCGTGGTCTTCCGCGACCGGGACAGTGGCGACATCGTGTTCCGGTCGAAGCGCAACGGGACCGAACTCCGCTTCGACGATGACGAGTATCGAGCGTTCGTCGGGGGCGTACGCGACGGCGAGTTCGATCCGGCCTGAGGCTACCCCCTCGACAACAGTCGATCCTGACGGCGGCGATGCCGACAAACCGGCATCCTGACCGGCAGAACGTGTCGCCGGCGGTCGAACCGTCGGGCGCTCGCACCAGTTCTTAGCGGTAGGTGCTGACCAGGTCGTCGAGGTTGGCGGCGAGGGAGCCCATCCGGTCGACGGTGAGGCGTGACGTCTCGCTCGCCTCGCGTGACTGCTGAGCGCCGGCGGCGACCTGCTCGATCGACTCGCT
>JBCCVL010000034.1:0-40881 GCA_039195375.1 Actinomycetota bacterium | reverse complement strand
GGCCCGCCGCCGCTACCGGACCCACAACGCGGCCAGGAAGTTCGTCGTCCAGTCGTTGTTCGAGGCCCTGGCGGCCCACCACCCCGACGGGGTCGACGCTGACGTCGCCCGGGAGCAGCTGGCCGATCATCCCGACGTCCGGGAGGCGCTGATGTGGATGTGGCCGGTCCTGACCCCGGCCCAGCTGCTGCACGACCTCTACGGCTCCCGGGCCCTGCTGCGGGCCGCCGGCCCGAAGCTCGGCGCCGACGAGCTGGCCTCGCTCCACCGGCCGTGGGAGGAGGGCAAGGACGCCTCGGCGGTCGTGTGGACCGTCGACGACGTGCCGGTGCTCGACGAGGCCATGGAGCGCCTCGGCCCGAAGCCACGCAACCGCCGGGGAGCGTCGGCCGACGACGCCAGGACCTACGGTCACATCGTCGTCGACGAGGCCCAGGACCTGTCACCCATGCAATTGCGCATGCTCACCCGTCGCTCGCTCAACGGCTCGATGACGATCGTCGGTGACATCGCCCAGTCGACCGGGGCCTGGGCTCACGGCGACTGGACGGAGATCCTCGACCACCTGCCCGACCGGCGCGAACCCCGCCGGGCCGAGCTGACCGTCGGCTACCGGATCCCGGCCCCGGTGATGGACGACGCGGCGAAGGTCCTGGCCCTGGCCGCCCCCGACCTGCAGCCCCCGGTCGCCGTTCGGTCCGAGGGCGATCCGCCGGAGTACGTGCCGGTCGACGAGCCGGCCAAGCTCCACTTCCGGGTGGTCGACCAGGCGGTCAGGGAGTCCGAGCAGCCCGGCGTCGGGAACGTCGCCGTCGTCGCCCCCCGATCCCGGTACCGGGAGGTCGTCGAGGCGTTCGAGGCCAACGGGGTCACCGTCGGCTCCGCCCCCCGGGACGGCCTCGACCACCCGATCACGGTGGTCCCGGTCAACCTGGTCAAGGGCCTCGAGGTCGACGTCGCCGTCGTCGTCGAGCCGGGTGACATCCTCGACGAGGAGCCGCAGGGGTTCCGCTCGTTGTACGTGGCCATGACCAGGGCGACGAAGCGCCTGGCCCTCGTCCACGCACGGCCACTGCCGGACGTGCTCGGGTAGCCGAGCGTCAGGCCGGGGCCGCCACCGAGTCCGAAGAGCTCAGCGGTGGGTCCATGTCATCACGCCGGGCGCCGGGCGCCGGCGGTCGCCCGTCAGTCGGCCGCAGCGGGGAGCACCAGTTCGAAGCGGGCCCCGCCGAGCGGGCTGGCATCCGCCGCCGCCGTGCCACCCATGGCCGCCACCGTCTCGGCCACGACCGCCAGCCCGAGACCGGAACCGCCACGGTCGCGGGTCCTGGCCTCGTCGAGCCGGGTGAACCGGTCGAACACCCGGTCGCGATCGCCCTCGGCCAACCCGGCCCCGTCGTCGTCGACCCAGATCCGCACCCGCTCACCCTCCGTCCTGACCCCAACGGCGACCTCGAGCTCGCCGTGGCGGGCGGCGTTGTCGAGGAGGTGGCCGACGGCCCGGGACAGGTCGTCTGCCCGGCCGAGCACCCGCCCGGCCGACACCTGGTGGCAGTCGACGGGCAGCCGTCTGGTCCGGCCGGCCTCGGCCAACACGATGTCGTCGACGTCGAGCTCGACCGGGGCTGCGGTGCGGGCGCCGGCCAGCTTGCGCTCGTCGGCCCTGGCCAACGACAGGAGGTCCTCGACCAGGCCCTCCAGCCGACCGGCCTCGTTCAACACCACCCTGGCCAGGTCGGGGACCGACGTGGTGGCCGGGGCCCGCCTGGCCACCTCGGCCTCGCTGCGCAGCACCGCAACCGGGGTCCGCAGCTCGTGGGAGGCGTCGCTCACGAACTGCCGCCGCTGCAGGTCGGACCGCTCCAGCCGGCCGAGCATCTGGTTCATGGTGCGGGCCAGGACGCCGATCTCGTCTTCGGTGCCCGTCTCGGGGACCCTCCCGTCGAGCGAGCCGGACGTGATGTCGTCGACCCGGTCGATGATGGCCCCGACCGGGCGGAGGGCCCGACCGGTGAGGAACCACGTCGCGCCGGCGGCGAGGACGACCAACCCGGCGGCGGCCGCCCACAGCGAGGTGCGGATCCCGTCGAGGGCGAGCAGCTCGTCGGTGGTGTCGACCAGCAGGCCGAGCTCGAGATCGTCGAGGGTGACCAGCACCCCATCGAGGGACCGCTCCGAGTCGGCGGCGTTGTCGAACTGGATGAACGAGACCGCCAGCAGCTCGTCGAGATCGGCCTGGGGCACCAGCGGCTGGTCGAGCTGGTCTGCGTCGACCGGCTCGATCGTCGACAGGCCGTCGACGACGGTGACCACCGTGCCGTCGTAGAGCAGCACGCCGAGCGTGCCGTCGACGGCGAACTCGTCGAACACCAGGTCGACGAGGCCGAGTTGGCGGAGGTCGAGCAGGGTGAACTGCAGGCCTTCGATCAGGCTGTCGACGCTCAGCTCCTCGAACACGAAGCCCTCATTGATGAGCTGGGCGTCGAGTTCGTCGAGGTCCTCGATGTCGAGCTCGTCCAGGTCGATCTCGTCGAGTTCGATCGCCTGGCCGAACTCGTCGACCGGGCCGACCAGGAGGTCCGACCCGGTCAGCCCGACCAGCTCGTCGAGGCGCTGGTCGACCGCCTGGTCCCGGATCTGGTTCTCGAACGTCCGCAGGCCGGTGAACACGGCCAGCCCGCCGACGACTGCGGTGAGGACGGCGATCGCCAACGTGAGCCGGGCCCGGATCGACAGGCGGTTCACTGCCGACCGGCGATCTGGTAGCCGACGCCACGGACCGTGCGGACGGTGTCGGTGCCGAAGGGGCGGTCGATCTTGCGTCGGAGATAGCCGACGTAGACCTCGACGATGTTGGGGTCGCCCTCGAAGTCGATGCCCCACACCGCGTCGAGGAGGTCCTGCTTCGCCACCACGTCGGGGGCCCGGCGAAGCAAGGCGGTCAGCACCGAGAACTCGCGGGGGGTGAGGTCGATCCGGGTCCCGCGGCGGGTGCAGGTCATCCCCGCCGGGTCGACGACGAGGTCGTCGACGGTGAGGTTGGCGGTCGGGGTCGGGCGCGACCGTCGGGCCAGGGATCGGAGGCGAGCCACCAGCACCACGTGGGAGAACGGTTTGCGGAGGTAGTCGTCGGCCCCGAGATCGAAGGCGTCGGCCTCGTCGTACTCGCCGTCCTTTGCCGTCAGCATGAGGATCGGGGTCCACACCTCCTCCCGGCGGAGGGTTCGGCACACCTCGTAGCCGTTCATACCGGGGAGCATGATGTCGAGCACGATCACGTCGTAGACCGCCTCCCGGGCCCGCCACAGCCCGTCGAGGCCGTCGGCCACGTGGTCGACGGCCATCCCCTCGGCCTCGAGGCCGCGGCTGACCGAGTCGGCCAGGGTCGTCTCGTCCTCGACGAGCAGAACTCGCATGGCACCAGTGTGCCAAACCGGTCGCCCATGGAGCTGAGAGCGTTCTCAGTCGATCTCAGGGGCGCTTCAGGTCGAGCCCTCATCGTGCAACCCATCAGCGATCCGGATGGCCGGGTCACCTACCGACAGGAGCACGAGATGGACAGCGCAGGATCGACGATCGACCCGGAGCGGCCCGACAGCGGCCGGTGGTCGGCGTCCGGAGGTCGGACCGCACGGGCCGGCCTGACCGGAGCGGTGCTCGGGATCGGAGCCGCCGTTGGCGCCCTGGTCCTGGTCACGAGCGGTGTCGGGGCCCAGCCGACCGTCGATGCCGGGTCGGCCGCCGACCAGCTCGCCCCGCCCGCCGAGGAGGTCGTCGAGCTCGATGCCGAGTTCGACGACGCCGACTTCGAGGCCCACTGGGCCTGCGTCGACGAGGTCCTCGCCCCCTACGAGGCCGAGTTCGAGGTCGTCGACGGCGAGGACGGCGATGCCGTCCAACCCGATCTGACCGACGCCGACTGGGAGGCCATCGAGGGTGCCTTGACCGAGTGCGACGAGCTGCTCCCGGCTGGGGTGCTCGAGCAGTTCGAGCTGGAGAACGAGGCGTTCGAGGCCTACGACCAGTGTCTGGTCGACAACGGCATCGCCATCGAGGGTGCGTTCGAGGACCTCGACGACCTGGACGACGCCGAGCTGGCGGACGGCGCCATCGTCTTCCTCGAGGACGGCGACGGCTCGACCATCGTCGAGTTCGGCGCCGGCGACGGCTCGGTGACCGTGACCCAGCAGGGTGGCGAGATCAACGTCGCCACCGATGGGGACGTCACCGCCGAGTCGTTCGACTTGGCCGAGCTCGACGCCGCACACGCGGCCTGCGAGGAGCAGCTGCCCGAGGGTCTCTTCGAGGGTGAGTGGGACGACGAGTACCTCGACCTCGACGACCTCGACGACCTCGACGAGGAAGCCGAGGAGCTGGAGGGCGCCGACAGCTGAACCTCACCGGCTGACGCCGACCTCCCTGGCGAGCAACCCCTCCCTCCGCTCGCCCGCCGGCCGCCCATCGGGGCGGCCGGTGCCGCGCCGGGGGTTGTGTCCTGGGTCATGGCTCGACCGGGAGCGACCCCGTGACCTAGCGCGACAGCTCGACGCCGGCCTCCCGTGGCGGGCCGATGCCGGTGACGGTGACGGTGGCCTCGACCAGCAGGATCTTGCCGCCGACCTCGGCCGTGCGGCGCTCGACGTCGACGTCGATGGTCACCGAGGCGGCGCCGGCCCGGTCGGCTCGGGTCCTGACCCGCTCGGCCAGCAGCTCGGCCGCCCGCTCGACGGCCGGCTCGACGTCGCCGAGGTCGTCGCCGGCGCCGGGCAGATGGACGCGGTACTGGCCCCTGGTCGGCTGGGTGATGGCGGCCCGCTCGGTGACCCGGATCTCACACACCGCGGCGCCGACGGCGCTGGCCACACCGCCGTTGTCGGGGATCAGGTGCTTGGCCCCGAGCAGGTCGGCCGCCCCGGGGTGGTAGGTGCCGGCGCCGGCCCCGAGCCCGACGAGCGGGGCACTCGGCCCGAGCGACACGACGGTGGCCGGCGTGGTCGGCGCAGTCGAGGGGGTCGCCTCGTCGTGTTCGTCGTCGTCGCCCATCGCCGACCGCAGCTGGGCCGCCGCCCGCTGGTCGAGGGCCTGGCGGACGAGCGGTGAGTCGACGGTGCCGGCCGGGAGGCCGTCTCGGGTCAGGGTCGCATCGAGCACCACCTCGGCCGACCGGCGGATCACGGCATCGAGTACCCACTGGGCCAGGGCCCGACCGTCCGGTCGCAGCTCGCGGCCCCGTTGGTCGGACATGGTGGCGATCAGGTCGGCGGCGAGCTCGGACGCCTCGGTCACCCCGTCGTGCTGGTGGCCGAGCACGTGTGCGGCATCGGTCGGCGTGAACCCGGCGAGCGTGACGAGACCACGTCCGACGAGGCCACGGAGGGTCGAGGCCTCCAGGTTGGTCGTGGCCACCCGATCGAGCGGGGCCCAACCGTCGAGTCGGTCGAGGAGCCGCTGTTCCCGGACCCCGATCGGGCCGGTCGCCGTGTCCTCGGCGATCGGCACCGCCCGGGCGAACGTGGAGTCGCTCGTGCGGTAGGGGCCGGTGCGGGACCGCAGCGTGTCGAGGACGAGCTCGGGCTCGTCGCCGGCGAGGACGGCGAGCGGCGTCAGCCGGCGGGGGCCGAGGATGAGTCGCGCGGTCGACGAGCGGGTGTCGATCGTGACCTCGGAGTCGCCACCGAGGCCGGTGGTGAACACGTCGACCGCCTCGACCATCGTCCGGTGGCCGCCGACGGTCGCCCCCTCGTCGCTGACAACGGGCCGACCGTTGCGGACCAGTCCGACGTCGGTGGTGGTGCCGCCGATGTCGGCCACCACGAGATCCGGGGGACCGTAGGGCTTGCCCGCCCCGAGCAGGTGGGCGGCCCCGATCAGGCTGGAGGCCGGACCGGACAGGATGGTCTCGATCGGGCGCTCGATGGCGACCGAGGCATCGACAAGCGAGCCGTCGCCCTTCACGATCATCAGCGGCGCCTCGATCGACCGGTCGTCGAGCACCTGCCGGGTGGCCAGGCAGAGGTTGGCCACCAGTCCCGTCAGGCCGGCGTTGAGCACACACGTCAGGGCCCGCCTCGGCCCGTCGAGGCCGGATGTCAGCTCGTGGCCGCAGGCGATGGGCTTGCCGAGCGGGGCCAGGGCGTCGCGCACGGCGATCTCGTGGGCCGGGTTGCGCACGCTGAACTGGGCGGTGACGGCGAAGGCACCGACGTCGAGGTCGGCGGCCGCCTCCAACACCGAGGCGACGTCGAGCGGCTGGCGCTCGACCCCGTTCGGGTCGTGGCCGCCGTCGGCCAGGATGACCGGCCCGCCGGCGAGGGCCCGTCTGAGGCCGCTGCGGTCGAGCTCGGCCTCGGTGAAGCCGATGAACACCAACGCAACCGGCCGGTCGATGCCCTCGACCAGGGCGTTGGTTGCCAGCGTGGTCGACAGCGACACCAACGAGATCGGATCGGGTTCGCTCCGGTCGCCGGCCGACAGGTCGGCCAGGAGCTGGTCGATCGCCTCGCCGACCCCGGTGGCGGGGTCGGACCGGGTGCGGGCCTTTGCCGTCGCCACCACCCCACGGCGCGGTTCGAACAGCACGGCGTCGGTGAACGTCCCGCCGGCGTCGATCCCGATCCGCATGCCCACCGGCCTACCGGATCCCGACCAGCTCGAGCGCCCAGTTGGTCAGGTCGGCGCCGTACAGGACGCCGATGACCGTGCCGCCGACCAGGAAGACCGCACCGACGACGACAAAGCGCATCGGCACCGTGCCGTCCTCGGGGATGCCGGGGACCCGCCGGCGGATGTAGCGGACGAGGGCATTGTCCGGCCTGATCAGGTTGAGCCCGACCAGGATGGTGACGATGCCGGGCCCGGGGATCACCAGCATCACGATGCCCGCCGCGACCAGCAGGACACCGATCACGATCTGGGCGATCCGGCGAACGCCACGCTGCCGCTCGTCCGGGGAGACGCCCGGTTCGAGATCGTCGTACTCGATGTCCATGATCACGGTCAGTGTAGGCGCCACCGGAATGGACGCCCCGGAGGGCCGGTTGGGTAGGGTTGCCGATCCGTGCGCCGGTCGAGTGCCGGGCCAGACCGAGGAGAAGACATGCACCACAGGATCCACCTCCCGCAGGGAGGTCGACCGTGACACCCGACCCGAGGTTCGCCGGTCGGCGAACGCTGAACCAACCACCTGGCGCTCGACGCCGATCATCCGACGGGGCTCGACGAGCCTCGTTTTTCGCGCTCCTGCTGGCCCTGGCCCTCGTGGCCGCAGCCTGCGGAAGCGACGACGACACCTCGTCCACCGACACGTCGTCCGCCGACACCTCGTCCGCCGACACGGACGCCGTCGACCCAGCCGACACCGATGACGGGTCGACGACCGATGACGGGTCGGCGACCACTGACGGGGCGACGGCCGACGACGGCGCCGCAACCGGCGGGACCGACGAGGTGCTCCGCCTCGGCGCCATCCCCGACCAGGAGCCCGAGCGGCTCCAGCGGACCTACGGGCTGCTGTCGGACTATCTCGGCGACGAGCTCGACGTCACCGTCGAGTACATCCCGGTCACCGACTACCAGGGCGCGGTCGGCGCGTTCCGGGTCGGCGACCTCGACGCCGTCTGGTTCGGCGGTCTCACCGGTGTGCAGGCCAGACTCGAGGTCGAGGGGGCCGAGGCCATCGCCCAGCGCGACATCGACGAGCGGTTCACGTCGGTCTTCATCGCCTCGGTCGACGCCGGGATCGAACCGATCGACGACGTCGCCGGCCTGGAGGCCCTCGTCGGGAACTCGTTCACGTTCGGATCCGAGTCGTCGACATCCGGCCGCCTGATGCCCCAGTCGTTCCTGGCCGACGCCGGTATCGACCCCGATGCCGACTTCGACGGCAGCCCGGGGTTCTCCGGCTCCCACGACGCCACCATCGAACTGGTCGCCGCCGGCACCTACCAGGTCGGCGCCCTCAACTCCCAGGTGTGGGACGATCGGGTGGCCGAGGGCGTCGTCGACACGGACCGGGTGGTCGAGGTGTTCCGCACCCCGACGTACTTCGACTACCACTGGGTGGCCAGACCGGAGCTCGACCAGCGCTTCGGCGACGGGTTCACCGAGCGGTTGACCGGCGCCCTGACCGCCCTCGATGCGAGTGATGGCGACCAGGCCGAGATCCTCGACCTGTTCGGCGCCGGATCGTTCATCGTCACCGAGAGCGGCAACTACGCCGCCATCGAGGCTGCCGGCCGTGATGCCGGTCTGATCCGGTGAGCCGCTGAGTCTGCTCGTGTGCCGGTGATGGGCCCGAGCGGCCCCGAGCCACGTGATGGGGCCAGCCGGCCGTCACCGTCGTCGTCCCTCGAACGGGGGGTGGCGGCGGTGGCGGTCGAGCTGGAGGCCGTGTCGGTTCGACACGGCGCCGTCGTGGCCGTCGATGAGATCTCGCTGCGGATCCCCGTCGGCGAGCGGGTGGCCCTGGTCGGCCCGAGCGGGGCCGGCAAGACGACGGTGCTCGCCCTGACGGCCGGTCTGGTCCGCCCGACCGACGGAGCCGTCGCCGTGTTCGGCGCTCCGCTGGCGACCCTGACGGGGCGGAGTCTGCGCCGGCATCGGTCCCGGGTCGGCCTCATCGGCCAGGACCTCGACCTCGCCATGGCCCTCCGGGTGGTCCACAACGTGAACGCCGGTCGGCTCGGTCGCTGGTCGACGCTGCCGGCCCTCGCTTCGCTTGCTCGGCCGGTCGGTCGAACGGCGGCGATCGGCGTCCTCGAGGCCGTCGGGCTGGCCGATCGGGTCGATGCGAGAACCGGTGACCTCTCCGGCGGTGAGCGCCAGCGGGTCGCCGTCGCCCGTGTGCTCCGCCAGCGTCCCGACCTGCTCCTGGCCGACGAGGCGACCTCGTCGGTCGATCCGGCCATCAGCGACCGGGTGATGGGGCTCCTCACCGCCCCGGACGCCCGTGGCGTCGACGGGCGACCCCGTACCGTCGTGGTCAGCGCCCACGATCCGCAGCTGGCCCGGCGTCATGCCGACCGGTTGATCGGGCTGCGGGCCGGGCGGATCGCCTTCGACCTGCCGGCGGCTGACGTCTCCGACGACGAGCTGACCGCCCTCTACCGGTGAGGCCGCGGATCGACGGGCGGGTGTCGAAGTCCGAGCCGATGCCTCGATGACCGTCCGTCGGGCGATCGCCATCGGCGTCGCCGCCGCGGTGGTGTGGTCGGCCTGGCGGGCCGGTCTCGACCGCATCGTCAACACTGCGGGCTGGCCGTCGTTCGCCCGCTTCTGGTCGGCGGTGGCCGAGCCGGCGCTCGATCGCGACTTCGTGACGCTGACCGTCGACGCCGCCGTCATCACCGCGGCGTACGCGATCCTGGGCACGGCGCTGTCACTGGTCATCGGCGTGGTGGCGGCGCTCGCCCTCTCCGACCTGCTGTTTCCGTCCGGGGCCCTCCCTCGGCTCGTCCGCCTGCTCCTGGTCGTGCCCCGGGCCGTGCACGAGGTGGTGTGGGCGCTCCTGCTCATCCAGATCCTCGGCTTCGACCCGCTGGTCCCCGTGCTGGCCATCGGACTGCCGTTCGGGGCGGTCACGGCCAAGGTGTTCGCCGAGACGATCGACGAGGCCGACCGGGGTCCCTACCTGGTCCTGCGGGCGAGTGGTGCCCGTCGGCTCACGGCCCTTGCCTACGGTGTGCTGCCGTCGATCCGGGGGGAGCTGCTGTCGTACGGGTTCTACCGGTTCGAGTGCAGCGTGCGGTCGGCCGCCGTGCTCGGCGTCGTCGGGGCCGGGGGGCTCGGCTTCCAGCTCGACCTGAGCTTCGAATCGCTCCGGTACCGGGAGATCTGGACGCTCATCCTGGCGCTGATGGTGCTGAGCGGCGCCGTCGAGGCGTGGTCATCGATCGTCCGGCGGAGCCGCCACCCCCGGGCGGGGCAGGTGTCGCTCGGCCTCGTCCTCGCCCTGGTCCCGCTCTCGTGGCTGTGGGTCGGGCTCGACCCCCGTCGTCTGTGGTCGGCCCGCAGTCGCGATCTCGGCGCCGATCTCGCCGGCCGCCTCGTGCCACCCCGGGCCGGACCCGAGGGTTGGGGCGAGCTGGTGCTCGCCTCCGTCGATACCGCGGCGATGTCGGTGCTCGCGTTGCTCGTCGCCATCGTCGGCGCGCTGGTCCTCGGCCCGCTGGCGGCCCGACCGGTCGGCCCGGCCGTGGTCCGATCCCGGGCTGCTGCCGCCGCCCGGTGGTCGGCCCGCATCGTCGCCGCAGCGGCGCTGCTCCTGTTCCGGGCCGTCCCGGCGCCGGTCTGGGCGTTCCTCGCAGTGCTGGTGCTGTTCCCCGGGCTCTGGCCGGGCGCCGTCGCCCTCGGGGTGGCGACGCTCGGGGTGCTCGGGCGCCTGTTCGCCGAGGCGATCGAGGACCGTGACCATCGGCCGGCCACGGCGCTGCGGACGCTCGGCGCCGGATCGGTGACCACCTTCTTCTATGGCACGTTGCCGGCCGCCTCGGCCCGACTGGTCGCCCTCGCCCTCTATCGGTGGGAGGTGGTGGTTCGCGAGACGGTGGTCGTCGGGGTCGTCGGCGCCGGCGGGATCGGTCAGCTGATCAACGACCACCTGGCCGCCCGCGACTTCGCCGCCGTGACCGGTGCGGTGCTCGGCCTGCTGGTGGTGACGGCGGCGATCGACGCCGTCAGCCGTCGGCTCCGGCGCGAGCTGCGGGTGTCGTGACCGTGTTCGTGGTGGCCGGCGGCGGCGGCGTCCCCGTGCCCCACCATCCCTCGGCGGGCCACTCGGTCCCGACGCCCGGCGGTCAGGTGCCGGCCAACTCGGCAACGACGGGGGCGAACTCGTCGACGATCTCCTGGCCGATGACCACATAGTTGCACCCGTAGCGCTCGCGTCGCTCCCGCAGGTCCTCGGCGATCTGGGCCGTGGTACCGACCAATGCGTAGGGTGAGTCGAGCCCCTGCTCGGCCGTCAGCCCGAGGCCGGCCGCCATCGCCTCTGCCGTGCCCTGCCGGTCGTCGGTCACGACGGCCATGAACACCCGGACCTGCAGCTCGAGGTCGTCGAAGCGGTCGCCGGCACCGTTGCGGATCCAGCCAAGCTTCTCCTCGTAGCGCTCCGCCGTGGCGTCCGAACCGATCTCGGGGGTGATGGCCCCGGCGGCGAGGTTGAGGTTGATGCCGACGATGTCGGCGTGGCGGCCGGCCAACCGGAGGAACCGGGGACCGCCGCCACCGATCAGGAACGGCGGGTGGGGGCGCTGGACCGGCTTGGGCGTGCCCTCCAGACCCTCGATCGTGTAGTGCTCACCCGCGAACGAGAACGGACCGTCGGCGAACAGGCCCTTGAGGACCTCGATCGCCTCGACCATCCGCTCGATGCGGATGCCGGCCCGGTCGTAGGGGAGGCCGGCCTGCTCGTAGTCGGTCTTCATCCAGCCGGCGCCGATGCCGAGCTCGAGGCGGCCGTCGCTCAGCAGGTCGATCGTGGCCGTCTCCTTGGCCAGCATCACCGGGTGCCGGTAGTCGTTGCACCACACGAGCGTGCCGACCTTGAGCCGTTCCGACGCCTCGGCGGCGGCCATGAGCGCAACCGACGGAGACAGCTGGTCGTCGAAGTGGTCCGGCATGGTCACCGTGTCGTACCCGTGGCCCTCGATGCGGCGGATCAGCTCCCGCCACTCGGACCCGGACGAGGCCATCTTGGTCTGCACGCCGAAGCGGAATGGTCTACTGGAGGTGCCGGCCATGCCCGCAAGCTAGCCGGAAACGACCGGAGCCGGTCGACCCGTTCGACCGGTTCGCAGCAGCGGCCACGACCTGGCCCGCTTGGCCAACCGCACCGAAAGGGGCCCGGACCAGCACGTGCAGCAGGCGGGCGTCGGCATCGGCTCTCGAAACGGCCGGGAGCGGCCGGAGCCGGACTGGTACCGTCGCCGCCGTGTGGGTGCTCGTCTCCCTCGGTGCCGGGGTCGTGCAGACGGCCCGAAACGGTCTGTCCCGCAGCCTGTCCGGCGTCCTGCCGGCCACGCTGCTCAGCTGGTCACGCTTCGCCTTCAACCTGCCCTTCGCCACCCTCCTCGTGCTGCTGCTCTATCGGCTGGGGACCGACGGGGCGCCGACGCTGTCGCTGCGGTTCTTCGCCCTGAGCGCCGTCGGTGGGGCCGGGCAGATCCTCGGCAACGTCGCCCTGATCGCCTCGTTCACCGCCGGCACGTTCGCACAGGCGATCGTGCTGCACAAGACCGAGGCGGTCCTGGCCGCAGTGGTCGGCTTCGTGTTCTTCGCCCAGGAACCGAGTCCGCTCGCGTGGGCCGGGATCGCCGTGAGCGTGCTCGGCGTGATCCTGATCGGTCTCGTCTCGTCGGATCGCCCCTCGCCGTCCCGGGTCGCTGGCTCGGCCCTGCCGTCGGCGTCGGCGTCGACGTTGCTCACCGCAAACCGGGGGACGGCGCTCGCCCTCGGGTCGGCGGCGTTGCTGGTGGCGGCCAGCTTCGGCATCAACGAGGCGACCGAGGAGCTTGGCCGGCTCAATCCCGAGGTCGACGGCACCTTCGGGTTCGCAGCGACGACCCTGTTCCACGTCACGTGGATGGAGGTGGCGGCGCTGACGGCCTGGCTCATGGCCCGGGAGCGGGCGGCGCTTGGGATGGTCCCGGACCACCTGCCCCGACTGGCCGCCATCGGGCTCACCAGCTTCGCCGGCAGCCTCGGATGGTTCTGGGCGTTCTCGCTGACGCTGGTTGCGTTCGTCAAGGCGGTCGGCCAGATCGAGTCGGTGCTCTCCGTGTTGCTTGCCATCTTCCTGTGGGGTGAGCAGCGGACCCGGGACCAGCTGCCGGGCATCGCCCTCACCGTGGTGGGGATCCTGCTGATCGTGGCCGGCTGAGTGCGAGTCACCCCGGCCGAATGACCAGCTCGGTCTGGTTGCGGAGGTTCATCGACGGGCGCCAGGCCAGCCGCTCGACGGTGTAGTCGCCGTAGCGGTCGAGCAGGGCCCGCAGCCCGATCCTGGCCTCCATCCGGGCCAGCGCCGCTCCGATGCAGTAGTGGGCGCCGTGGCCGAAGGCGATCGGACGAGGGTCCGGGCGGTCGAGACGGAGCTCGTAGGGGTCGTCGTAGTGGTCGGGGTCGCGGTGGCCGTTCATCAGCGACAGGATGAGGTTCGATCCCGCCGGGATGTGCTGACCCCCGAGCTCGATCGCCGCGGTCGTGCCTCGGGGAAGGACCTTGACGGGGGCGTCGTAGCGCAGGAGCTCCTCGACCGCGTTCGGCCACAGCTCGGGCCGCTCCCGCACGAGCCGGCGCTGCTCGGGGTGGTCGGCCAGGTGCACGATCGAGGAGCCGAGCAGGCCCGAGGTGGTCTCGAATCCAGCGCCCATGAGGGTCATGACCATGGCCACCAGCTCCTCGCCGGTGAGCCTGGCGCCGTCCGCCTCGTCCTCGATCTCGACCAGGGCCGTGAGGAGATCGTCGGTCGGTCGCCGCCGGCGCTCGTCGGCCAGGTTGGAGTAGAGGTCGTGCAGGGAGTCGACGGCCCGGTCGACCGTGGCCGGGTCGAACCGCATCAGTGGGTCGAGGAGGCGGACGACCTCGCCGGTCCAACGTTGGACGTCGCCCCAGTGCGCCTCGGGAACGCCGAGCAGGGCCGCGATCACGTTGATGGGGAGCGGCACGGTGAACCCTCGGCGGACGTCGATGGGGCCACGACGGGGGAGGGCGTCGAGCAGGTCGGCGGTCAACCGCTCGACACTCGACTCCAGCTCGGCCACCCGGCGAGGGGTGAAGGTCCGGTGGACGAGCGAGCGGAGCCGAGGGTGGAGCGGCGGGTCGGTGAGTGGGAGCAGGTGCCGGAGGAAGAACCGGCTGCGATGGCCGAGCCGGTTGTAGGGGCGGGTGAGGAGCAGGACCTCGACCTGCGACGAGGTGTCGAGGGCGTCGCTGGTCAACGCCTCCCGGATCTCGCCGTACCCGTGCACGAACCACTGCTGGTAGAGACGCCGATAGACGACGTTGCCGTCGTTCTGGGCCAGCTCCGTGAAGGCGTACGGATCGGCGATCGCCTCGGGCGAGAGCGGGTTGCCCCAGCGGTCGCGACCGAGGAGGAGTTGGGCGAGACGTGGTCGCTCGCCGACGACTCGGATGAGCGGGAACAGGATCTGCTCGGCCCGCACGCTCGACTCCCTCCGCCGATCGACCTGCCCGAGTCTCCCATGGGCCCCGAGGGCCGACAAGGGGTCGACTACGGTGCAGGGCGTGCTCGCCGCGGCCGCCGCCGTCGTCTCGTTCGTCCTGGTCGTCGCGCTCGGCGGCGGCCCACCGGCGGCCGGGATCGATGCCCCGGTCCGACCGGAGGAGGGGGAGGTCGAGCGGCTCTACCGGTCGGCGCTCGGTCGCGATCCCGACGCCGACGGCTACGACTACTGGGTCGCTCGCCGAGTTGAGGGGATCCCGCTCGCCGTGGTGGCCGAGAGCTTCCTCGCCGGTCGGGAGTACCAGCGTCGCTTCGGTGCCGACGACGACGCCGAGTTCGTCGACGACGTCTACCGCAACGTGCTCGGCCGGCCGGGCGACCCGGACGGTGAGGCCTACTGGCGGGGTGAGCTGGCCCGCGGCCTCGACCGTCACCACCTCGTGTTGCTGTTCTCCGAGTCGACCGAGATGCGTCGACGGACCGGGACCGAGCTGGTGGAGCTGCCGTCGTTCTCCCCGGTTGTCGGCGACGTGTCGGCCGAGGACGTCGCCGCCTCGTGGCGATCGGGCTGCCCGGTCGGACCCGAGCAGCTGCGGGCGCTGACCCTCGACCACGTCGGCGCCGACGGTGGCCACGCCCGCGGCGTGCTGGTGGTGCACGAGGACGTGGTCGACGAGGTGGTGGCGATCTTCGCCGAGCTGTACACCGCCCGCTTCCCGATCGCGTCGATGCGGCCGGTCGACGAGTTCGTCGGCGATGACGGTCGGGCAAGCGACGATCGCTCGATGGAGGCCAACAACACCAGCGGCTTCAACTGCCGGGCGATCACCGGCGGGACGCGGTTCTCCCGCCACGCCTGGGGGCTGGCGATCGACCTGAACCCGGTGGAGAACCCCTACGTGTCCGGTTCGACGGTGCTGCCGCCGGCCGGCGTGAGCCACGTCGACCGGTCGATCTATCACCCGGCCATGATCCGCCAAGGCGACGTCGTCACCCGGGCGTTCGCCGCCGCCGGTTGGACCTGGGGTGGTGACTTCCGGACCCTCGCCGACTACCAGCACTTCCAGCGCTGACGGTCGCTCAAGCGACGGCGTGCTGGTTACCGATACAGGGGATGGCGAGGATCGCCATCGGCGCCAGGACGGCGCCAACAACCGAACAACCGGCGCCCGGACGGCGCCGGCGAGCATCACCGTCACGGAGGACGGGTCCATGGATGGACGCACCGCGGCCGCCACCCTCGGGGTGGACCGGCACGCACACAAGGACGAACTGCGTCGGGCCTTCCGGGCCCGGGCCAAAGAGCTGCATCCCGATGCCAACCCCCGAGGGTCGGCGTCGGCGTTCATCGCGCTGCGCCTGGCCTTCGACGTGCTGGTGGCCACCGCCCCCGATGAGCCGGTCGCCCTGCCGCAGCCGCAGCCGCAGTCGTGGTCGGCTCCGTCGTCGGCCCTGTTCGGCGACGGTTCGATGCCTCGCCGCTCGACGATCGACCTGGCCGACATCGCCCCTCGTCCGGTCCGACCTGCGCCGGGGCCCGGGTTCGACCGACGTCCCCGCGACCAGCGGGGCCTCACCTTCGAGGATCACCTGGTCGCCGCACTGGCCCGCAGCTGAGCGGACCCGATCGCCCGGGCTCGACGGCCGGCTGGCCCCGCTGTCACCCACCCTCCCTAGGCTTGGAGGATGGCAACGACGGCCGAAGCCGGCCACGGGAAGGTGGGCGCAGACGGGACGAGCGCTGACGAGGTGCTCGACTCGTTCTCCCCGGCCGCGGCCGCCTGGTTCCGCACCACCTTCCCGGAACCGACCCCGCCCCAGACGAAGGGGTGGCCCCGGATCGCCGCCGGTGACCACACCCTGATCCTGGCCCCAACCGGTTCGGGCAAGACGCTGACCGCCTTCTTCTGGGGGCTCGACCAGCTCGGTCGCAGTCCCCAACCCGACGACAAGAACCACCGCACCCGCATCCTCTACATCTCGCCGCTTCGGGCGCTCGCAGTCGACGTCGAGAAGAACCTCCGGGCCCCGCTGCAGGGGGTGCGGTTGGCGGCCAAGCGGATGGGCGAGCCGTTCCACGAGCCGACGGTGGCGCTGCGCACCGGTGACACGTCGCCCGAAGAGCGTCGGCGCCTGGCCAAGGAGCCGCCGGACCTGCTGATCACCACGCCCGAGTCGCTCTACCTGATGTTGACGTCGCAGGTGCGGGAGACGTTGGTCGGCGTCGAGACCGTCATCATCGATGAGATCCACGCCCTGGCCGCCACCAAGCGGGGCGCCCACCTGGCCATCACGCTCGAGCGGCTGGAGCGCCTGTGTCGGGAGGCCGATGGGCGGGATCGGCCACCACAGCGGATCGGGCTGTCGGCGACGCAGCGCCCGCTCGAGGAGATCGCCCGGTTCCTCGGCGGGTACCAGCGCGATGAAGACACGGGGTTCCTACGGCCCCGGCCGGTCACGATCGTCGACGCCGGCATCTCCAAGCAGTTGGAGGTCGAGGTCGTCGTCCCGGTCGAGGACATGGGACGACTGGGCGAGGAGATCGTCCCCGAGGACGGCGAGGACTTCGACCCGGCGGCGGCTCCGGCCCGCAAGTCGATCTGGCCGTCCATGCATCCCCGGCTGTTGGAGCTGGTCGAGGAGAACCGGTCGACGATCGTGTTCGTCAACGCCAGGCGACTGGCCGAGCGGCTGGCCACCCGGCTCAACGAGCTGTACCTGGAGGGCGAGTCCCGGGGGGCGGAGGCCGACGGGACCTCGCCCGAGGACCCCGGTGAGGAGCTGGTGCTCGCCCACCACGGGTCGCTCAGCCGCGAGCAGCGGCTGACGATCGAGGACCGCCTGAAGCGGGGTGACCTCAAGGGCCTGGTGGCCACGTCGTCGTTGGAGCTCGGCATCGACATGGGCGCGGTCGATCTGGTTGTCCAGGTCGAATCGCCCGGGGCGGTCAGCCGGGGCCTGCAGCGGGTCGGTCGGGCCGGCCACCAGGTCGGGGCGCCGAGTCGGGCCAAGTTCTTCCCCAAGCATCGGGCCGATCTCGTCGAGGCCGCGGTGGTGGTCGAGCGCATGCAGTCTGGCCTCATCGAGGAGACCCGCTACCCCCGCAACCCGCTCGACGTGCTGGCCCAGCAGATCGTGGCCGCCTGCGCGCTCGACGACTGGCCGGTCGATGAGCTGGCCGAGGTCATGCGGGGGGCCGCCAACTACGCCGAGCTGTCCGACGATGCGCTCCACAACGTGCTCGACCTGTTGGCCGGCCGCTACCCGTCGGATGAGTTCGCCGAGCTGCGGCCCCGCATCATCTGGGACCGGGTCGACGGAGTGGTCCGTGGCCGGCCGGGAGCCCAGCGGCTGGCCGTGACCAGCGGCGGCACCATCCCCGACCGAGGTCTCTACGGGGTGTTCCTGCCGGACGGGACCCGGGTCGGTGAGCTCGACGAGGAGATGGTCTACGAGTCCCGCCCGGGGGAGACGTTCCTCCTGGGGGCGTCGACGTGGAAGATCCACGACATCACGCACGAGCGGGTGGTGGTCACGCCGGCGCCGGGTCAGCCGGGCAAGATGCCGTTCTGGCACGGCGATGGGCCGGGGCGGCCACTGGAGCTCGGCCGGGCGATGGGGGCGTTCGTCCGGGAGATCTCGTCGGCTGAGCACGACGACGCGCTGGAGCGGTTGCGGACTCGCCACGGACTCGACGAGCTGGCCGCGGCCAATCTGCTGCAGTTCCTGGGTGAGCAGAAGGAGGCGACCGGGCGGCTGCCAGACGATCGCACGATCCTGGTCGAGCGCTTCCGGGACGACATCGGCGATTGGCGGATCTGCGTGCTCAGCCCGTTCGGGGCCCAGGTCCACGCCCCCTGGGGGATGGCGCTGCAGCACCGGCTGGAGGAGCGACTCGGGTGGGACGTCGAGCTGATGTGGTCAGACGACGGGATCGTCATCCGTCTGCCCGAGGCCATCGACCAGCTGCCGACCGACGAGCTGGTCCTCGACCCCGACGAACTCGACGAGCTGCTCGTCACCCAGCTGCCCCGCTCGGCGATGTTCGCCGCCCGGTTCCGGGAGTGTGCGGCCCGGGCGCTGCTCCTGCCGAGGCGACGGCCCGACCGGCGGACGCCGCTGTGGCAGCAGCGGCAGAAGGCGGCCGACCTGCTGGCGGTGGCGGCCAAGTACCCCAGCTTCCCCATCCTGCTGGAGACCAGCCGGGAGTGCGTCAACGACGTGTTCGATGTGCCTGCGCTGCGCCAGGTGCTGACCGAGCTGCGGAGCCGCAAGATCAAGGTCGTCCCGGTCGACACGCCGACCGCGTCGCCGTTCGCCCAGTCGCTGGTGTTCGGCTGGATCGCCCAGTACATGTACGAGGGCGACGCACCGCTGGCCGAGCGACGGGCTGCGGCGCTGTCGCTCGACCGGGAGCTGCTGCGGGACCTGCTTGGCGCCGAGGAGCTGCGGGAGCTCCTCGACCCCGAGGTCTTGGCCGACCTCGAGGCCGAGCTGCAACGGCTGGCCCCCGACTGGCGAGCGAAGACGATCGACCACGTCGAGGATCTGGTCCGGTGGCTCGGGCCGCTCTCCGAGACCGAGATCGCCGAGCGGACGGTGCCCGGGCTCGACGTGGCGTCGGTGGTCGAGCAGCTGGTGACCGAACGGCGCCTGATCGCCATCGGCGACTTCCGACCCGCTCCCGGCGGCGGCGGCGGTCAGGTCGGCGGCGGTGACGGTCGTGGCGCAGGCGGTCTGGTGGCGGCGGCCGACGACGCCTCCCGTCTGCGGGATGCCCTCGGGGTGGCCCTGCCGCCGGGGTTGCCGGCGGCCTTCACCGAGTCGGTCGACGACCCGCTGTCCGACCTTGTCTCCCGGTTCGCTCGGACCAACGGACCGTTCCTGACCGCCGAGGTGGTGGCGGCGCTCGGCGTCGAGCCGCATCGTGCGGTCGAGGCGCTTGAGGAACTGGAGCGGCAGGGCCGGGTGGTCCGGGGTGAGTTCCGGCCGGATGGCGTCGAGCGGGAGTGGTGCCACGCCGAGGTCCTGCGGCTGCTGCGGCGGCGGTCGCTGGCTGCGCTGCGGTCGGAGGTTGAGCCGGTCGAGCCGGAGGTGCTGGCGCGGTTCGTCCCATCGTGGCAACACGTCGGTTCCCGGCTCCACGGCGTCGACGGGGTGGGCGAGGTTCTGACCACCCTGCAGGGCGCAGCCCTCCCGGCCTCGGCGCTGGAGGGTGACATCCTGCCGGCCCGGGTGTCGGGCTATCAGCCGAGCGATCTCGACACGCTGCTGACGGCCGGCGAGGTGGTATGGGTCGGGGCCGGTCCGCTTGGCTCGGGCGACGGTCGGGTGCGGCTGGTGTGGCGTGACCAGGTGGCGGCGCTGGTCCCGGCGCCGGACGATCCGGATGACGGCCCCGGAGAGGCAGACGGCGGCGACCGGCCCGGCGGTGAGGTGCATGACGCGCTGCGGGCCCATCTGGTCGGCCGGGGGGCCTCGTTCTGGCCGGAGCTGGTGGCGGCCTCGCAGGCGGCGGGTGTCGACTACGACGACCGTGCGGTGCTGACCGCCCTGTGGGACCTCGTGTGGTCGGGTGAGGTCACGAACGATTCGCTGACGCCGCTGCGGGCGTTGGTGTCGGGCACCGGGCCGAAGCAGACGACCGGTCGGCGGGGGAGCGGTCGGGCCAGGCGGCCGAATCTGCGTTCGCTGTCGCGGCTCGGTCCGGCGGCCGGAACCGGCCGGTGGGCGCTGGTCGAGGAGCTGCGGGCGGGGCCGCGGGTCACCCAGACCGAGGCCGCGACGTCACGGGCGCTCCAGTTCCTCGAGCGCTATGGGGTACTGACCCGGGAGATGGCGTTGGCCGAGGGGGCCGAGGGGGGCTTTGCCGGGGTCTACCCGATCCTGAAGGAGATGGAGGAGCGGGGTCAGGTGCGGCGCGGCTACTTCGTGACCGGGCTCGGGGCGGCCCAGTTCGCCCTCCCGGGGGCGGTCGATCGGCTTCGTGATCTGCGCAGGACCGGCATCGAGATCGACGAGTTCGATGGCGCCGGCGACGACCGGTCGCCGGCGTTGCTGACCCTGGCCGCGGTCGATCCGGGCCAGCCGTACGGGGCGGCGCTGCCATGGCCCGACGTCGACGGCGGCCATCCGGCCCGCACCGCCGGGGCGTACCTCGTCCAGAACGACGGGGTGCCACTGGTCTACCTGCATCGGGGCGGCAAGAGCCTGGTGGCCTTCGATGCGGCGGCCGACGATGGGGCGTGGGTCGGGGAGCTGCGGCGCCTCGTCGAGAATCGTCGGGTCCGGTCGTTGGAGATCCAGAAGATCAACGGCGGGCCGACGTCGGAGCGCCCGGAGCTGCAGGAGCTGCTGCTCGGCGGCGGCTTCAAGCCTGGCTACAAGGGTCCGACGTACCGCCGCTGAACTCTCGGCGAGTCGCTGGCGCGCCGGCGGGTGATCGGCGAGAGTTGCGGCATGCACAGCCAGACCGAGACGATCAGCACGCCGAGCGGTGAGATGGGCGTTCACGTGGTTCGCCCCGAGGGCGATGGCCCGTTCCCGGTGGTGGTGTCGTTCCACCACGGCCCGGGCCTCGACCAGGGCTCGAAGGACACGATGGCCCGGATCGCCGAATGGGGGTACTACGTGGTGTCCCACGACCGGTACCACCGGGAACACCCGTGGTACCAGATGAAGGACCGGAGCGACGAAGAGATCCAGAAGATGTTCGGCCTGGTGCTCGGCACCACCGAGGACCAGGTGGGGGAGGATCTCGGTGCGCTGCTCGAGTGGCTGCCGTCCGACCCGGCGGCCGCCGGCGGGCCGATGGGTTGCATCGGGTACTGCATCGGCGCCCGGTCGGTGCTGTGCACCACCCGGGACCGTGGTGAGCAGTTCCGGGTCGGAGTTGGCCTGCACCCGTCGTTCTGCACCACCGAGGATCCCGACTCACCGCATCTCGGGGTGCCGTCGTACACCGGTTCGCTGTACCTCGGGTTCGGCTCGGAGGACACGATGCAGCCGGCGTCGGCCAACACGGCCCTGATCGACTCGGCCAATGCGCTCGACAAGGGTGAGGCCGAGATCCACGACGGCGCCGACCACGGCTTCGGTGTGTTCGGCGGTGCGTATCACGAGGCCGCCGCCACCCGCTCCTACGAGCGGGCCAAGGCGATGTTCGAGCGCGAGCTCCAGACCTGACGATTGCGCTGCGGCGGCCGGCTCAGGCCTCGTCATCTGGGTCCGGCCGCATGCCGACGGCGCCGTCGACGATTGTTCGCCTCGCAGCGACAACCCCCTCACATCGGTACCTGATCGCCGACGTCGTCACCCGGGCTTGCGGGCGATGATCGTTCCGTAGTTCGCCCGCTCGTGTTTCAGCTGGAACGGCGTGGTGTCGTCGAGCCGCAGCTCCTTCAGGGCGATGGCGACATCGTGGATCGTCAGGAGCGACGAGTATCGGGTGAACGTCAGCCACGGCTCACCCTTGGTCTGCGGCTCGACGGAGACCATCCACTTCCGACGATCCTCGACGATGTCGACGTGTTCCCAGATCGCTCGCAGGCCAGGAGCAGCGAGGCGATGGCTGACGACCGGCAGTTCGGCGTCCCACGGTGCGTCCACGTGCAGATAGCCGCCGGGACGGACCTTGTGCACCATCATCGCCAGGTAGTCGGCGATGCGCAGCGTCGTCGCCACGTCGCCGCCGCCCGTCCAGGTGTCGGCGTACGCCAGCGCATTGCCACGGCACAGCACGTAGTCGTAGTGGCCGGCGATCTGGCCGAGGTCGATCCAGTCGACGACGAGTGCGTCGTTTCCGCCGGGGTGGCGGGGACGGCTTGGCGTCACCCGACTCAGTGGCATGAAGCGCTGCGACGCCCGTTCGGCCAGCTTCTCGACCATCGCCGGGTCGCCGTCACAACAGTGGATCTCGTAGTTGCCAGGCATGGTCAGCGCCAGGTCCAGCGCCGGGAAGCCGGTTCCGGCTGCGCAGTCGAGAACCCGGAGCGCACCTCTCGACAACAACTCCTCGGCGATGCTCGCGACGAGGTGCCATCGACCCGATGCGTTGTAGTGGCGGGAGGCCGGAGGGAGGACCGCGTCGAGGTAGCGCTCGTACAACTCGACAAACTGTCGGTGGCTCCCTCGCACCTCGCGTTCGACGTGCGGCGGTCCGCCAGGAGATGACATCGCTCGACTCCACGGCCACGTCCCGGCCCTAGCCGTGGTCTCAAGCTAGTCGCCCGACCACCGGCGATCAGAATCGGTTCAGGTCGCCAGCGGCTTCCGAGCGATGATCACCCCGAGGTCGTCCAGTTCGCCCGGCAGTGCGAACGGCTCGGTACCAACGAAACCGAGGCGATCGAGCATCCCCTGGAGACGGCGCGCCGTGAGGAGCGATGACGAGCGGCGCAGTTCGGTCGGCTTGGCGTCACGGTCGAGGTAGCGGAGCCGCCACTCGCGACGATGACCGTGGACCGACCAGTGCTCCGACATCGATCCCGGCTCGAGTTCGCGCGTCGACGGTCGCTCGCCGACGACCCACGGTGCGTCGACGTGGAGGTGGCCGCCGGGCTTGACGGTCTTGGCGATCAAGGCCAGGTAGCCGGCGATGCCGCTCTCGCTGGCGGCGAGGTCTTGTCCTCGCCACGTGTCGGCGAAAGCCAGGGAGTTGCCGCGGCAGAGCACGTAGTCGTAGGTCATGGCCACGCGATCGAGCTCAGACCAGTCGAGCCGGAGCGCCTCGGGGCGAAACGGTCCGGTGTGGTGCGTCCGTGGCGGCGCCAGCTGCTCACGGGCAACGCCGAGTGCGCCGGCGCGCTCGGCGAGCCGCTTGACCATGGCGACGTCCCCGTCGGCGCAGTGGATGCGGAACTCGCCGCCACTGTCGGCCGCGAGGTCGACGAGCGGGAACCCCGTGCCCGCGGCGCAGTCGAGGATGTCGGTTGCCCGCCGATTGCGGAACTCGGCGGCGAGGCTGCGCATGAGCGCCCAGCGGCCGGACTGGGAGCCGCCCGCCTCCGAGTTGTAGAGGGCGTCGAGATATCGGCCATAGACGTCGACGAGATCGGCATGGCTACCGGCTCGCCGCTCCGGGCTCCTGGACCGACCGGACAGGTTGACCTGGAGGGCAACGCGGATCTTCGTCCGCTGTCGCCGTGTGGAGACGGTCGGGGCATCGGTCGCTCGCCCGTGCGGCCGTTTCGCAACGATCGTCCCGAAGGTCGGCCGCTCGCCGGGCATCTGGAAGGGTTCGGCTTCCTCCATGCCGAGGGCGCTGAGGATCTTGGCGTAGCGATCGATGGTGAGCAGCGACGAATACCGCCGGAAGGCAACCGGCCGGTCCTCAGTCGCAGCGTCGACGGCCTTGAACGACACCGTCCACTGGCGCTGGCCGCGGTCGACCTCAACGTGCTCCCAAACCGTTCCCGCTTCGTTCTCGCCTGGCGAGTAGGAGTCGGTCGGGAGCTCTGCTTTCCAGGGTGCGTCGACGTGGAGGTGGCCGCCCGGCTTGACCCGTGTGATCATGCGCTCGAGGTAGGTGGTGAGGACCTGTTCGTTGGCGGCTCGGTCGCGCCCGCTCCAGGTGTCGGCGTACGCCAGCGAGTTGCCGCGGCACAACACGTAGTCGTAGCGACGAGGTATCCAGTCGAGCCGCTTCCACGGCAGCACGAAGGCGTCGGCGCCCGTTGGCCTTGGGACGTCCGGACGACGCGGCGGTGTGAGGCGATCGAGATGGAGACCGTGGTCGAGCGCCCGCTTGGCCAGGATGGCGATCATGTGTGGATCGCCGTCGGAGCAGTGGATGTCGAGTCCCTCGAGTGCGAGGTCGATGGCCGGGAAGCCGGTCCCGGCGGCACAGTCCAACACGGTCGTTGCGTGGCGTTGGCGGATCTGGTCGCCGACCCCCTCGGTCAGCCGCTTCCGCCCGAGCCTGGCCGATCCGTCCCCAACCCTGGCGTAGATGCCGTTGAGGAACGGTTCATAGAGCTCGGCGAACTCGTGGTGGGAGCCCCAGCGGCAACCGGACCGCTCGCTCACGATTCGGTCCAGTAGAGAACAAGTCCGTCACCCTCGCCGTAGACGGTCGTATTGCCTGTGCCGACCGTGAGGAACAGCTCGTCCGAGCCGAGGAAGCTCTGCGAGAACTCCCGCTGCCGCCCCGGTGGTAGATACGGGAACGCCCGTGGCGAGGACGTCGACCTGCTGTTCAGTCGGAGCGTGGCGCTCCAATTGTCGGGAACCTGGTAGCGGCCGAACCGAATGAAGAACACGCCCTGGCCACGCCGGTACGGATACGCAAGGCTGAGACGTACTTCGGCTTCAGCCGCCTCGGCGTTGTCGAAGCGGAAGAGTCCCGGCTCGTCCTGTTGTCCGATGTGATGTGCGCCTCGCGGTGCGCGGCTGTCGAGCGGGTTGATCGCCAGGATCGGCTCGGGCCCGGACTCGAGTAGTTCGCTCAATCGGCCCGGTTCGAAGTCGAGGATCTCCCGAAAGATGCAGTCGGGGTCGGAGTAGGCCTCGGCGAATCTGGTGTGCTCCGTCGCGATGACGACCGATGCACGCTCAGGAATGGCGCCACTCCAGGTCAGGGTGAACCGGATCACGAGGTACTCGTCATCGGGGCTCGGCGGATCGTTGACCTCCACCTGGTAGGCCATTCGACGCCGGGCCGAGGGAAAGGTCGAGAGGTAGTCGTCTCGAATCTCGTGGAAGACCTTGTCCTTCTCCTCGTCGGACAGGCCGCGATAGCGGCTGACGACCGCCCGCCCTTGGGACGGTGTCTGACTCCGACGGGCCTGCTGCCAGGCGGAGAAGACGTCTTCGTCGTCGAGTTCGGTTGCGAGCTGCCTGACGAAACCTTCTTTGGATGGCACCGACCCGTCCATCCAGCGGTTGAGCGTCGTCCGGTCGTACTTCTCGCCGGTGGCGGTCTTGGCGGCCTCGAATGCGTTCCGCAGCCGGGCCATGTCGTGCTCGTTCAGGGCGGCGACAAAGCTGTTGGGATCGTCCATCGCACGTTTCTCCCCGTGTCGGCTGAGACGCTAGCAGCGTCGCACGTCTCTTGTGCACGTTTCCGCTGGGTAACTTTCGGGTGAGAGAGTAGAGCGGTCTAGTGAATCTCTTGAGATTCACGATACATCAAACTACTCTTACAGGAAACAACGTCGGTCAGGGTGCGCATCACTTGAGTGGTGTCGTCTCACTGGCATCGAAGTCATCGCAAGGGGGCGATCGGCGACAGAGCGGCAAGCGGTACCGAGGAGGGGTCCATGGTCCGAGCAACAGACAGCGGCATTGATTGGCTTGGCGGCACGAGTGGTGGTTGGGCGTGGTCGTGGTCCTGGCACTGATCGTCGGCTACACCGTGACCATCGGCCTGATGATGGTCGTGCTGGCCACGGCGATCGTGACCGGGCAGCGCGCCAATCGCGACGAGATACGGGCAATCAGGCGGAAGGTCACGCACATCGGTTCCCGGCTCGATGACAGCGAGGGGCGGGATCGATGATCGTCGTCGTCGCCATCGCTGCGCTCGTCTTCGTCATGTTGCTGATGGCGTCGATCGTGCTGGCCAGCCTTCGCACGAGCGAACGTCACCTCCGTTCGCTGAGCCACGACGTCGAGTGGGTCCAGCACCAGCTGCGCACGCCGGCCGAGCGCGAGGAGCTGCAACGACGGGTCGAGGAGATCGAGGCCCAGAAGCGGGTCCTGTTCGGGCTCTACGAGAACGCCGGCGGCTGAGCGGTGGCTGGTCGGCCCGTTGAGGGACCGGCCGACCAGCGACGGGCGATCACTCAGCCGCCGGTTCCCTCTCGGTGGGTCGTCGGTCGAGCGAGGTCGTGGCGGTGGCGGGATCGCCGACGGTCCAGGACAGGACGAACCCGTCTCCCTCACCGAGCACCGTGGCCGCCGTGCCGAGGGAGGTCACGAGCCTGTTCGGTCGGAGCTGATGGACCACCCACTCCCGCCTGCGCCCCGGTGCCAGGAAGCTGAAGGCTCGGGGTCGGCCTGCAATCCGGCTGTCCAGGGTCAGCGTGGCCCGCGCCGGACCCGGAACGGCGTACTCGCCCAGCTTGATGATGAACAGCGGCGTACCTCGTGGAATCGGATACGACATGCTGAGGGTGATCTGAGCCAGGTCGATGGCCGCATTGTCGAACCTGGCGATCCCGTCGTCGTCCACGGTCGCCCGGTGCTCGATTGGCTTGGGGTCACGGGCGCCGGCTTCGTTGTACGCCAGCACCTGCTCGTCGGCAAGCTGCTCGAACAGCCGAGGTAGGTCGTTGCGGTCCAGGTCGACGATCTCCCGCCAGAGGCACGTCGGCTCGGCGTAAGCCTGGCTCAGGCGCATCTCGTCGGTGACCCACTGGCACCAGGCGTCGGCCGGCAGGTCGCCGGTCCACGAGTACTCGACCCGCAGCAGCAGGACGTCGTCGCACGTGGTTGGCGGATCGGTGACGGTGACGTCGTAGGTGACATCCTGCCGTCGTGGCTTCTCGTCGGTGACGTAACGCTCGCGGATCGCGTGGAACGCCGCGTCCCGGTCGGCCGCCGACAACCGCTCGAAGCTCTTCACCAGCCCGCTGACCGAGCCCGCAGCGCCACCGCGCTTGGCTTCCTCCCAGGCGTCGTAGAGGTCGGGGTCGTCGAGTTCGCTCGCCAGCCGCCTGATGAAGTCGCCCCGCTGGGGAATGGTCCCCTCGAGCCATCGCGTCAGCGTGGTGCGGTTGTAGCCGTCACAGGCTTCGAAAGCGCTGCGTAGTCGATCCTGATCGTAGGAGTTCAGGATCTCCGTGAACCGCATACGAACGGCCACCTGCCTACCCCTTTCCCGTCGTGAATCAGTCGTGCGTCCTGCCGGTTCGACGCCTCCTCATCGGGCTCACCCGTCTACTTTAGCTCAACACGATGCACGTCGCAGGAATCGTGCAGAACTTGTGAGCAACGTGCAAAAAGTAGACGAAAGTTGCGCACAGGGGTGCACTGAGGTGGATCGGCGTCGTCCTATCTGCACGGGACTCAGCCGTCGCATCGTCCAGCAGTCCCGTGGGGAGAAGACACGGAGGGGCTCCATGCGCACGACCACCAGCGCTCGGCCACAAGCGACAACTCAACCGGAACGGCGGCAGGTCGCGCCATGATCGACGTCGTCCTCGCCGTCGTGGCCGCTGCGCTCCTCACGTTCGGGATCTTCATCGGCGTCGTCGCCGTGACGCTGCTGGGGGAGCAGCGGTCGAATCGGTCGGCGATGCGTCGACTCGCCGACGACGGCTAACGCATCGCCGACCGTCGCAAGGACCAGCGGGAGGAGGAAGCATCGTGATCACTGCGATCGAGTTGGCCGCGGCCATCGGCGGCTTCGGGTTCGACGAGAACGCCGGCGGCTGAGCGGCGGAACGGTCGATCCGTTGAGGGACCGGTCGACCGATCCCAGGGCGAGCGCTCAGCCGTCGGTTCCCTCCGCTGCGGTACGCGGGGGAGCGGCCGGCCGGGTGAGCAACCTCAGTCGGCGACGAGCCGATCAAGGGCGGCATCGACCTCGGGGGTCGACCAGCCCAACGAATCGATACGGCTGAGCCAGCCGATCGAGACCACATCGCTCTGGATGGCCCACGTGTCGGTGCCCTCCGGCTGGGTCTGCTCGTCGCCCCACGTCAGCTCCACCTTGTAGGCCCCGTCGTGCCCGTGCTTCGGCTCGAGCACCGCCTTCGACATCGCCCGCGGCGGGGTCTGGCCCACCTCGGTCCAGCGCCAGCTCGTCAGCTCCGACAGCGGCAGGTTCGGCACGTTGAGGTTCAGCACGCCGGTGTCACCAGGCGGGTCGGCCAGCATCGCCGCGGCCACGTCGACGGCAACGGCGGCCGCCGAGTCCCACTGCTGGTCCGCCAGCATCTCGTCCCAACCCTGACCCTCGACCCCGAAGCTCGCCACCGACTGCGACACCGCCAACCCCGGGATCGCCCCGTTCCGGCCCGTCAGGCACGCCCCGATCGTCCCCGAGTGGTACACCGACCGCCCGACGTTGGCTCCCGGGTTGATGCCGGACACGATCAGGTCGGGCAACGGCCCGAACGCCCCCAACCGGGCGAACATCACACACAGCCCGGGCGGCCCGGTCACCGACCACGACGTCTCGATCCCGTCGATGCTCGCCTCGTGGGCCTCGGGCTGCATCACGTGCAACGCCCCGATCGCGGCCCCCGCGCCCGAGTACTCCTGGTCGGGGGCGACAACGGTCACGTCGCCGATCGACGTCAGCGCCCGAGCCAGCACGTGCAGGCCGACGGAGTCGATCCCGTCGTCGTTGGTCACGAGGATGGACGGACGGGCGGGATCGGAGGCCATCAACCGAACCTACCCGATCGGTCCCGTACCCTCTCCAACCGTCGATGGCCGCCTGCCGACCATCGGGTGAACGCCCGGGGGCCTACTCCTCGGGGAAGGCCACGAGGATGGCGGCGTTGGCGATGACCAGCACGTCGTCGGTCCGGTCGGCCGGCACGTCGAGCCCGCCGGCCATCGGCGTCACCGTCACGGTCCCGTAGGGGACCTGGGCCTTGATCCGCTCGACGTCGATCTGCGACGGCTCGGCCACGCCGATCCGCACCTCGATCTGCATGTCCTCCCGCTTCTTCCCCGCAGCTGCGAAGAAGTTGAGGCTGGAGTGACGCAGCGCATCGGACACCGCCCGCTCCGCCGCCTTCGTGTAGTCGCCGCCGTGAACGTCGACGCCCATGCCCATCTCGGTGATCCAACGAACGAGAGCCATGGCCACAAACTACTGCCAACCGGACTCCCCCGGACCCCCTCCCGAACCCGGCTACCCTGCCGAGAGGAACCCATGGCTCGACTCAACCCCCTCCACCAGTGGCGTGCTCATCCCTGGCACGGCCTCGACGCCGGCGAGCAGGCACCCGATCTCGTCACGTGCTTCGTCGAGATGACCCCGTACGACCTCATCAAGTACGAGATCGACAAGACCAACGGTTACCTCCGGGTCGACCGTCCCCAGGCCAGTTCCGCCGTCCTCCCCGCGCTGTACGGCTTCATCCCCCAGACCTACTGCGCCCAACGGGTTGCCGACCTCTCACCGGCAGCCGACGGCGGCGACGGCGACCCGCTCGACATCTGCGTGATCTCCGAGCGCTCGATCCAGAAGTCGGAGATCCTGCTCACCGCCCGGGTGGTCGGCGGTCTGCAGATGGTCGATGACACCGAGGCTGACGACAAGATCGTCGCCGTCCTCGCCAACGACGACGTCTGGGCCGAGGCCAGGGACATCAGCGACATCCCCGAGGCCATGATCGAGCGCCTCCACCACTACTTCTCCACCTACAAGCTCATGCGGGGCCACGAGGTCCGGGTCTCGATCGAGGAGATCTACGGCGCCGACCACGCTCGCTCGGTCGTCGAGGCCTCGATGGCCGACTACAGCGAGCACTACGGGTTCTGAGCGTTCCGAGCCCCCGTCGCGCCCCGACCGCCTGACTCGAGCCACCCACCCGTCGGGTCCGTCGTCGGCCGAGCGGCCCGAGTACCGTCGCCCCGGTGACCCCAGCACCGCACCGCCGATGATCGGACGATGACCACGCCGTCCGACGACCGTCCGACGATCTGGTTGCTCGGCGACCAGCTCAACCGTCACGTCGGGCCTCTCGCCGATCGCACGCCCGGTGACTGCCGGGTCCTCCTCGTCGAGAGCCGGGCCAAGCTCACCTCCAAGCGGTGGCATCTCCAGCGGGCCCACCTCGTGCTGTCGGCCATGGAGCATCTGGCCGCCGAGCTGCGCAACGAGGGTTTCGACGTCGACCACCGCCTGGCCGACAGCCTGGCCGACGGCCTCGCCGACCACCGGCGTCAGCACCGGCTGCCCGAGGTCATCGCCATGAGCCCGATGAGCTGGGACGGCAGGGCCCTGCTCGAACGCCACGGTGTCACGACCGTTCCCAACACCCAGTTCCTCTGCTCGCCAGACGAGTTCGCCGGCTGGGCCGATGGTCGCAACCGCCTGGTGATGGAGGACTTCTACCGCTGGCAGCGGCGCCGCCTCGACGTCCTCATCGAGCCGGACGGCGAGCCAGCCGGCGGCCGCTGGAACTACGACGACGAGAACCGGGAGCCGCCCCCGAAGGACGGGCGGGCCTGGCCACCGCTCACCCCCTTTGCCCTCGACGAGATCGACACCGCCGTCCTGGACCGCCTCCGCGGCGATGACGGTGTCGGCGATGGCGATGGCAGTGTCGGCGACGGCGTCGAGACCTGGGGCCACCCACCCGACGGCTGGTGGCCGGTCACCCGAGCTCAGGCCCTCGCCCGGCTGGACGAGTTCATCGAGCACGGCCTGCCCGTCTTCGGGCCACACGAAGACGCCATGCTGGCCGACGAGGCCAAGCTCGCCCACTCGACGCTGAGCCCTGCCCTCAACCTCGGCCTCCTCCATCCGGCGGAGGTCGTCGAGGCGGCCGCCGACGCCTACCGGGCGGGCCGGGTCCCGATCAACAGCGCCGAGGGCTTCATCCGCCAGGTGATGGGCTGGCGCGAATACGTATGGGGGCTCTACTGGCTCTGGATGCCCGAGTACCGGCACGAGAACGGCCTCGACGCCACCCGAGCGGTCCCGCCGGCGTTCACCGGTGACGCCCCGACCGAGATGCGTTGTGTCGGCTCGGTCATCGATCGCCTCGACCGGCACGGCTGGACCCACCACATCGAACGGCTGATGGTGCTCGGCAACCTGGCCCTCACGACCGGTGTCGACCCCTTGGCGATGACCGACTGGATGTGGGCCAACTTCGTCGACGGCGCCGAGTGGGTCATGCTGCCAAACGTCATCGGCATGGCCCTGCACGCCGACGGTGGTCGGATGGCGACCAAGCCCTACGCCTCGGGCGGGGCCTACATCAACCGGATGAGCGACTTCTGCAAGGGCTGCCGCTTCGACCCGAAGAAGCGGACCGGTGACACCGCCTGCCCCTTCACCTCCCTCTACTGGGACTTCCTGGCCCGCAACCGGGAGACGCTCTCGGGTAACCACCGCCTGTCCCGCCAGCTGGCCAACCTCGACCGGCTCAAGGACCTCGACGAGACCCGCGAGCGGGCCGGCGCAGTCCTGACCATGCTCGACACCGGGAAGCTGTAGCCGGGTCGGCCGTCGCTCCTAGGCGGAGCCGCGGAGCGCCGCGATCGGCTCCGTGCTCGCCGCCTTCCACGCCGGGTAGGTCCCGGCCACCAGACCGATGACGGCGCCGAGGATCGGGGCAACGAGCGGCAGCCACGGGTCGAGTACCGGCGACCACTGCCGGCTGGCCGACACCGCCACCACGCTCAGCACCCCGGCGCTGGCGCCGAGGATCCCGGCGAACGCCCCGAGCGCAACCGACTCGGTGAGGAACTGGGCGGCGATGTGGCTCCGCCTCGCCCCGAGCGCCCGCCGCAAACCGATCTCGCCGGTCCGCTCCAACACCGACACGAGCGTGACGTTGGCGATACCGATCGCGCCGACGATCAGCGAGATCCCGCCGAGCACGAGGAACAGCGAGTTGAGGTCGCTCTCGACCCCGCGCTGGAGCCGCTCGGGCTCGGGCGGGGCGGCGGCCTGCAACAACTCGGGGGTGTTGGGGGCCAGCGCCGTCGGGGCCTGCTCCTTGATCAGCTGGGCCGCCCCGGGCTCGACCTCGATCTGGACCTCCTCGACGCCTTCGGCCCCGAAGCGGGCCCTGGCAACCGAGTCGGGGATGATGATGGCGCTGAGGAGGTCGGGCTGGCGGGCGGTGTCGGCCAGGATGCCGATCACCGCGAGCGGTTCCTCGCCGACGAAGATCGACGGCGTGTTGTCGACCCGGACGACGTTGAGCCGCTGGGCCGCCGCCGGGCCGAGCACGGCCACCGGGTCACCACGCTCGCTGTGACCCTCGTCGAAGGTGCGCCCGGTCAACAGTTCCGCCCTGACCGCCTCGAACAGCCCGGGACTGACGGCGATGACCGGGATCTGGAATTCGGTCCGACCGAGCGGGTCGATCACGGGAACCGAGCGGGCCAGCCGCTCGCCGACGTTGACCGACGTCCGGGTACCGGCCGCCACCACGCCGTTGAGCCGGGTCAGCCGCGACTCGGCATCCCACGGGATGGCGCTGCCGGTGGTTCGGTTCCCGCCACCGCCGAAGGTGTTGCGTCGCTCGGGCGTGACCACCACCTCGGTGGCCTCGAGCTCGCTGACCCGGGTCACGATCTGGTTGCCGGCGGTTCGGGCCAGCCCGATGGTGGCGACGAGGGCGGCGACACCGAGGATCGTGCCGAGTGCGGTCAGCAGGGTCCGGGCCGGTCTGGCGGTCAACGCCAAGGCCACCTCGCCGCCGAGGTCACGCCACGAGAACACCGATCGCGAGACCGAGCCACCGACGCCACCGGTGACCATCGCCGATTCGGCCCCGGGCCCCGACCCCGAAGCCGTTGCCGTTGCCGGAGCCGGAGCCGCCGGCGTCATCGGTCCGGGGGCGGGTGTGTCCGGCAGCAGCGGCGGCGGCCCGGTGGGGACGTCGTCCGGTTTCCGGTCGGTCATGCCGCCCCGACCCCGTGGACGGTCAGGTTGCCGTCCTGGATCCGCATGCGACGCTGGGCCCGCCCGGCGACGTCGTCGTCGTGGGTGATGACCACGATCGTCAGCCCCCGGCCGTGCAGGTCGTCGAACAGCTCCATGACCGCAGCGCTGGTCCGGGAGTCGAGGTTGCCGGTCGGTTCGTCGGCCAACACGATGCTCGGTTCCGACACGAGTGCCCTGGCAACGGCCACCCGCTGGCGCTCACCGCCGGACAGCGTGGTCGGGTAGCCGTCGAGCCGATGCCCGAGGCCGACCGACTCGAGCGCCTCGATCGCCCGCTGCCGCCGGCGGCGCCGACCGCCGGACCGGTAGACGTCGGCCAGCATCACGTTCTCGACGTTCGACCGCTGGCCGAGCAGATGGAAGGCCTGGAACACGAACCCGATCTCCGATGCCCGCAGTCCGGCCCGCTCGGGCTCCGACAGGGCGCCGGTGTCGATGCCGTTCAATCGGTACGTGCCCGACGTCGGCCGATCGAGCAGGCCGAGCAGGTGGAGCAGCGTCGACTTCCCCGAGCCCGACGGTCCGACGAGGGCCAGGTAGTCGCCAGCGTCGACGACCAGGTCGGCCTCTCGCAGCGCCTCGACCTCTGGCGGCCCCGGGAACACCCGGCCGACCCGATCGAGCTCGACGACGGGGCTCATCGGCCCGCCGGTGCGAGGATCACGAGTCGTCCCCGTCCTCGTCGTCCCCGTCCTCGCCGCCTCCGTCGTCGTCGGACGAGTCGCTGGTCGGCAGCTCCAGGTCTCGGCCGACGACCACCCGGTCGCCCGCCTCCAGGTCGACCCCGGCCAGCGGTTCGACCTGGACGAAGCCCTCGGCCCGCAACCCGGTGGTGACCTCGACCAGCTCGGTCTCCCCGACCCGCCGCTCCACCTCGAGTCGGGCCGTGCCGTCCGCTCCGGCCGACAGGGCTGCAAGCGGCACCGCCAGCACGTCGCCGCCGCTCGACGTGATCGGGATCTGGATCCGGAGGTTCAGGCCGATCGCCTCGTCTGGGATCTCGCCGATCGGTTCCAGCCGGAGGGCGTAGCGGTCCTCGGACAGGCCGGGCCCGCCCGGGTTGTCGGCGACGAAGCTGATGACGGCGTCGATCGACAGGCCGAGGTCGTCGTCCTCCAACACGGCCTGGGCGCCGAGCTCGATCAGCGAGCGGTCCGCGGCCGAGACGCCGGAGTCGATGATGGTCTCGGCCCCCGAGATCGTCATCACCGACCCGGTCGGCTCGTCGCCGACCTCGACGCCGAGCGACGAGACCTGACGGGGGACCGACGACAGGAACACGACCTCGGAGGTCGGGATCCAGGCCCCGACCTCGGCCCTGGCCTCGCTCAACGACGTCCTGGCTTCGGACAGCGCGGTGTTGGCCTCGTTGACTGCGGTCTGCAGGTCGGCGAGATCGGGCGATTGCAGGCGCTCGGCCTTGGCCTGCTCGGCCTCGGCCACCCCGAGCTCGGCCCCGGTGATCGCCAGGTCCTGCTCGGTTGCGGTGCGGCCCTGGGCCGCCTTGGCGTCGGCGACGGCCTGCTCGGCGGTGCTGATCGCCTCGGCATCTCCCGAGCCCTGGGCCTCGGTCAACGCCTGCTCGGCGTCGGTGACGAGCTGGGCCGCCTCGGCCTTGGCCTGGTCGGCTGCGGCCCTGGTGGCGTCCAGGTTGGCCTTGGCCTGGTCGATCGCCAGGTCAAGCTGGCGACGCTCCAGGTCGGTGACGGTGCCGCCGGCGTCGGCCAGGGCCGAGCGGGCCTGGGCCAGCGCCGCCTCCTGGGCATCGACCTCGGCCTCGGCCCCGTCGACGGCGCCCTGCAGCCCGGCGTCTGGTTCGGGAGCGGGATAGCCGCCGTCGCGATACAGCTCGGCCACGGCGGCCGACGTCTCGGTCGTGTACGTGCCGTCGACCGTGCCCGGATCGTAGCCGAGACGGACCAGTGCCTCCTCCAGTTGCTCGACGTCGGGGCCTTCGAGCCCGGGGATCAGATTGCGGAAGGCGGGGAGCTGACCCTGGAGGGCGATCACCGGCCGACCGGCCACCTCGATGAGCACGTCGCCCTCGGCGATCGTGTCACCCTCGGTCTTGATCAGGCGGGTGATGACCGACGACCCGACGGTGGAGCTGACCGGGAGCGGTGTCTCGTCGCTCAGCCGGATCGTGCCCCGGACCACGACGTTCTGCGACAGCGTCCGCAGCTCCACCGGCACCGTGATCAGCGACGGCTCCGGCGGTTCCTGCTCGGCTGCGATCTGTCCGGGTGACTTGATCCGTTGCCCGGCCACCCAGCCGAGTCCAGCGGCGACGACGGCGACCGCCGCCACCATCGCCAGGATGCTCCGTCTGCCCACTGCCCCGTGCCCCCGCCCGATCGTCGTCTGGTGAACTACTGCCTGCTGCTGCGTGCGACCCGGCGGCTCAGCCGGCCCGGAAGGGCTCGAGCTCGTCGGCGTAGGTGTCGAGGAACTCCTGCTCGTACTCGGCCTGGATGTCGGACATCATCTCCCACTCGGCGTTGAACCCACCCCCGCAGTCGGTGACGGCGATGGCCAGTTCGATCTCCTCGGCCTGGAGCTCACCGAGCTTCGCCCTGTCCTCCTCCGAGAGCTCGGGCTCCTGGAAGTTCTGGCTGAAGAACTCGTCGAGCTCCTCGTCGGTCATCTGTGCCATCTCCTCCTCGGACAGCTCCATCGCCGATTCGAAGCCGCCGTCGGCGTAGGGGTCGATCGCTGCCAGGTCGTCGTCCCAGCGCTCCCACATGGCCTCCATGTCGGTGTACTCGAGGCCCTTGTCGGCCACGCACTGGCTGATCTCAGCGGTGCGCTCGGTGATGCGGGGATCGGCCTCCATGCGCTCGTACATCTCCTGCAGTTCGTCCTCGAACTCCAGGTAGAACTGGTTCGACTGCTCGGCCTCGTAGGCCTCACCCTGGCAGCCCTGTGGCTCCCACTCGAAGCCCTCGTCGAACTGGGCCTCGATCTCCTCCTCGGTGAGTGACTGGTCCTCGAAGGCGCCGAAGTCCTGCGGTCCCCAGAGCGCCTCCTCGTAGGCCATCCGCTCGCTCTCGGACAGCGACTCGAGGTAGTCCTGGTTCGGATCGACGAACTCCTCCTCGGCCTCCTGGAACTGCGAGTCGTCCCAACCCTTGAGGTTCGGGCCGACCTGCTGCTGGGAGAACCGCTGGGTCGTGATGCCGAAGCCCCACTCGGCCACCCACTCCTCGGAGCCCCAGTCGTCGATGTCGTCGGTGAACGTGTTGAACTGGCTGTAGTCGACCGGGGTGTACTCGAAGCCCTGGCGTTGCATGCAGGCCGCGATGGTCTCCTCGCGTCGGCGCTCCTCCTCCTGCCACTGGGCCTGCGCGGCCTCCGGGTCGGAGAGGAAGTCGCCCTGACCGAGGAACTCGGCCAGGGGTGACGCCGTGGCCTCGGTCGTCTCCTCGTCGCCGGAACCACAGGCTGCGGCGAGCAGCGCAGCGGCGACGAGGGCGACGGTGGCCCGGCGGACGTTGCCGGTGCCGCGGGTGGCGCTGGGGGTGCGTTCGATGGTCTGCATCGGGTCCCTCCGGGGTCCTCGAGGGCGCAGTAAGAACGTTATGCTGCCGCCCGAAGTCGACCGTAGCACCTGGATGGTGACGCGGGGTTTCGCCCTTCTCAGCGGGTTCTCAGGAATCGTCCTGGCCTGATTGGGCGGCCTTTCAGGGGTGGCGATTCGAGCGATACCAGCGGATCAGGGCGTTGGTCGATCCGTCGTGATCGAGGTCGTCCCCGTCGCCTTCCCCGTCGCTGTCGCTCTCGCTGTCACCGGCGCCGGTGAGTTCGGGTTCGATGGCGACGGCGAGTACCTTGCCGAGCTCGACGCCGAACTGGTCGAACGAGTTGACGCCCCAGATCGCGCCCATCGTGAACACCTTGTGCTCGTAGAGGGCGACGAGCCGACCGAGGGTCTCGGGATCGAGGCGATCGCCGAGGATCGTGGTCGTCGGGCGGTTACCGGTGAAGCGTCGCTGCGGGTCCTCGTCGTCCTGTCCGAAGGCGAGGGCCTCGGTCTGGGCGAACAGGTTGGCCATCAGCAGGTCGTGGTGGGGGCCGATCGGGTCGGTGGCGTTGGCGAATCCGATGAAGTCGGCCGGGATCAGCCGCGTGCCCTGATGGATCAACTGATAGAAGGCATGCTGACCGTTCGTTCCGGGCTCACCCCACACGATCGGACCCGAGTCGACCATGACCGTCCGACCATCGCGGTCGACGCCCTTGCCGTTCGACTCCATGTCGAGCTGCTGCAGGTAGGCCGGGAACCGGGCCAGGTGATCGGCGTAGGGGAGCACCGCGGTCGACTGGGCTCCGAAGAAGTTCGTGTACCAGACGCCGAGCAGGCCCATCAGCATCGGCAGGTTGCGCTCCGGGGGTGTCGACAGGAAGTGCTCGTCCATCTCCCGCATGCCGGCCAGGAACCGGTGGAACCCGTCCGGGCCGATCGCCAACATGAGCGACAGGCCGACGGCGGACGGCACCGAGTAGCGGCCACCGACCCAGTCCCAAAACTCGAACATGTTGGTGGTGTCGATACCGAACTCGGCCACCCGGTCGGCGTTGGTCGACACGGCCACGAAGTGCTTGCTGACGGCCTCGTCGCCGAGGGCGCCGGTCAGCCAGGCCCTGGCCGAACGGGCGTTGGTCAGGGTCTCGATCGTGCCGAACGTCTTGGAGACGACGATGAACAACGTCGTGGCCTGGTCGAGGTCGACGAGCGCCTCGTGCAGGTCGGTCGGGTCGATGTTGGAGACGAAGCGGAAGGTGCGGTCCCGGTCGCTGTGGGGCCGGAGGGCCCGGTAGGCCATCGCCGGGCCGAGATCGGAGCCGCCGATCCCGATGTTGACGACGGCCGTGATCGGCTCACCGGTTGCTCCGACCCAGCGGCCGCTGCGGACCTCGTCGCTGAACGCCGCCATCTTGTCGAGGACCCGGTGGACGTCGGCGACGACGTCCACCCCGTCGACGATGAGGCTGTCGCCCTTCGGCCGGCGCAGCGCCGTGTGCAGGACCGACCGGTCCTCGGTGGTGTTGATCCTGGCTCCGGCGAACATCGCATCGCGACGACCGGCCACGTCGGCCGTTGCCGCCAGCTCGACGAGCAGCTCGCGGGTCTCGACCGTCATCCGGTTCTTGGAGAAGTCGACGTGGAGCCCGGCCGCGTCGACGGTGAGGCTCGCCGCTCGCTCGGGATCGTCGGCGAACAGCTGGGCCAGGGTGGCCCCCTCGATGGCGGTGGCGTGATCGGCCAGCCTCCGCCAGATGTCGGTCTGGCTGATCGGGGTGGTGGTCATGGCCGTCAGGGTAGACAGAGCCGGTGCGCGCCGGTGGCGATGCGTGACCCCGTCCGGTCAGCGGAGCCAGACGGCGTCGTCCGGGGCGAGCAGGGCGTCGCCGGTCGGGTTGCTGCGGACCAGGACCTCGGCGTTTTCGGGCAGCTCGATCGGCTCGGTGCCCATGTTGACCACACACGTCATGCCGCTGCCCCGCCGGTAGGCGACGACGTCGGCGCCGAGGTCGACCATCTCCAGCTCCTCGTCGACCGCCCCCCAGTGGCGGCGCACGGTGAGCGCCATCCGGTAGAGCGACAACGAGGAGGTGGCGTCGTCGGCCTGGACCTCGGCCGCGAGGTCGGACCAGCCATGGGGCTGGGGCAGCCAGGGCTTGCCGTCGCCGAAGCCGAGTGACGGGCCCTCCGCGGTCCACGGGAGCGGGACCCGGCAGCCGTCTCGGCCCTTCTGGGTGTGGCCGGAGCGCTCCCACACCGGGTCGTCGAGCACCTCGGCCGGCAGGTCCCAGGCCTCGGGCAGCCCGAGCTCTTCACCCTGGTAGATGTAGGCCGAGCCGGGGAGCCCGAGAAACAGCAGGGCGGCGGCCCTGGCCCGCCGCCGACCGAGGTCGACGTCGAGCGCGTCGACGGGCCCGGTGACGGGCCACGTGCGCCAGTTGGTGTCGTTTGGCAACCCGTAGCGGGTGGCCTCACGCATGACGTCGTGGTTGGACAGCACCCAGGTCGACGTCGAGCCGACCTCCGCTGCGGCGGCCGCACCCTCGGTGATCACGGTCCGGAACCGCTCGGCATCCCACGGCGACTCGAGGAACGAGAAGTTGAACGACTGGTGGTACTCGTCGGGCCGCAGATAGAGAGGTAGGCGATGGGGCGCGACCCAGGCCTCGGCCACCATCATCCGGTCCTCGTAGCCGTCGAGAACCTCCCGCCAGCCCCGGATGATCTCGTGCACGCCGTCACGGTCCCAGTGGGCATGGTTGGCCTTGCGGGGCGACCCGAGGATCTGCTGGGTCTCGGCCCCGAGGTCGGGGAACTCGGGGTCCTTGACCAGTCCGTGGGCCACGTCGATCCGGAAGCCGTCGATCCCACGGTCGAGCCAGAACCGCAGCACGGCGTGGAACTCGTCCCGAACGCCGGGGTGGTCCCAGTTGAGGTCGGGCTGTTCGGGGGCGAAGAGGTGGAGATACCACTGGCCGTCGTCGAGGCGGGTCCAGGCCGGTCCACCGAAGACGCTGGCCCAGTCGGTCGGCGGCTCGGCGCCGTCGGGGCCGCGGCCGTCGCGGATGTGGTAGCGGGCCCTGGCCGGATCGCCTGGCGGGGCGGCGATCGCCTCCTGGAACCAGACGTGCTGGTCGGAGGTGTGGTTCGGGACGAGGTCGGCGATCACCTTGATGCCGTGCTGGTTCGCCTCGGTGATCAGCCGTTCGGCCTGGTCGACGGTGCCGTAGCGGGGTTCGATCACCCGGTAGTCGGTCACGTCGTAGCCGCCGTCGGCCAGCGGCGACTGGTACCACGGGTTGATCCAGATGGCGTCGACGCCGAGGTCGCGCAGATAGGGGAGGCGGGACCGGAGGCCCTCGACGTCGCCGGTCCCGTCGCCGTTGCCGTCGGCGAAGGAGCGGATGTACACCTGGTAGACGACGCCACGACGCCACCAGGGGGCGTCGGTGCCGGCGGGGGTTGGATCGGTCGTGTCGCTCATCCTTGACGACGCTACCGGCGGTGTCGCCAGGATGGGATCGTCGACCGATCCGGCTCGTCCTGCATCGAGAATCTCCGAATGCGGCACCGCGCGGGCCCCGGGACCTGGTATCTCTAGAGTCCCATCCGCCGTGGGGTGAGGGCTAACACCCCGTCGGCGATCCCGGGCCTTGGTGCCCGGACCCGGTCATCGCAGCCTCGAGGGTGGGCTGCGATGACCGGGATCGATGGAAGCGATCGACCGCACCGGTCCGTGCGTTCGGTTTGATGTCGGCGGGGACGGGTACGGTTGTGGTCATGTCGTCTTGCCGCTCGTGCGGTGCCGATGTTCCGTCGAGCGCCCGCTTCTGCCCGAGCTGCGGTGCGTCGCAGGCCAGGGCGGACGAGGAGCGCCGGGTGGTGACGGCCCTGTTCGCCGACATCGTCGGTTTCACCGGGCTGGCCGAGCGACGAGATCCGGAGGAGGTCAAACACCTGGTCGACGGGGCCTTCGACCGGCTCACGGCCGAGGTGACCGCCTTCGGTGGCGTGGTCGACAAGATCGTCGGCGATCAGATCGTCGCCCTGTTCGGGGCCCCGGTCGCCCATTCGGACGACGCCGAGCGGGCGGTCCGGGCCGGCCTGCGGATGCAGGCCACGATCGACCAGCTGGCCGCCGACCTGGAGCCGGCCGTACGCCTCCGCATCGGGATCAACACCGGTGAGGTGCTGGTCGGCAGCTCCAGCACCGGCGGCGACTACACGGCGATGGGCGATGTCATGAACACCGCTTCCAGGCTCCAGGACCTGGCCGATCCGGGGCAGGTGCTGGTCGGCGACGCCACCCGTCAGGCCACCGGTGACGCCGTCAGCTACCAGCGGGTGGGTTCGCTGCCGGCCAGAGGCCGCGAGCGCCCGATCGACACGTGGCTGGCCGTCGAGGTCACCCGGCTCCCCGGGGCCCACCGCCGGAAGGCGGAGGTGTTCGTCGGTCGTGAGCCGGAGCTGGCCTTCCTGGAGTCGCAGGCGGCGATGGCCGTCGAGCTCGGCACGGCCCAGCTGTCGATCGTGGTCGGCGAGGCCGGCATGGGGAAGTCGCGCCTGGTCGACGAGGCGGTCGTTCGC
>JBCCVL010000033.1:0-41225 GCA_039195375.1 Actinomycetota bacterium | reverse complement strand
TGCATCGCTGACGCGGCACCCGTCCGCGGTGGCGATGAAGCCCGGCAGCACGCCTCGGCCGGCGGCATCGGCCGAACGACTGAGGTACATCACGCCCCCGGGGAGCACGGCGTCCGCCCGCTCCCAGAGCGCAGCGCCGGCCGGACCGTCGACCGGAGGAAGGCGGTTCGGCAGTTTTGTCATCGTCGGCTCGCTCCCTCGACCACGGACCGGTCGACCGTCGGGCTTCGTTGCCACGAACCCATGTTGGTCACCGTCGGGCCCGAGCGCACGACCACGCGCTCGGGATTCCCCGGGGTCGCCCGGGGTCCACCGCCGCCCGGCTCGACCTGGGCGCTCGCCAGACTGGCGCCCAGGTGTCTAGCCGAGGACCTTGGTCGCGACCTCGCCGAGCATGGTGACCCGGCCGGGCAGATGGCCGTTCATCATCAGGCTGACGGCGAGGCCGTCGAGACCGGTGGCCATGAACCCGGCCAGGCGCTCCCCGACGGTGTCGGGGTCGCCGTGGGCCATCATGGCCTTGACCGGCTCGAACATCTCGGCCGGCTGACCCTTGTGGGCCAGCATGGCCCGCAGCTCGTCGTCGGCCTGCTCCATCGTCGGAGCGATGTTGGCGGCCACCAGCAGCGTGACCGAGATCTCGGAGCGGTCGCGGCCGAGCCGTTCGCAGTGGCCGTCGAGCGCCTCCAGCTTGGCCGGGATGTCCTCGGGCTGGCGCAGCCCGACCAGGTTCGACTCGTCCGCGTACTGGGCCACCATCCGCAGGGTCTTCTTCTCCCCGCTCCCGCCGATCATGACCGGGATCGTGGAGACCGGGGCCGGCGAGTTGACCACGTCGGTGACCTGGTAACGCTCGCCGTCGAGGCTCACCTTCTCGCCCCGCAACAGGGGCAGGATGATCTGGAGCGCCTCCTCCAAGCGTTCGAAGCGGTCGGTGAACGTCCCGAACTCGAAGCCCATGGCCTGGTGTTCCAGCTCGTACCAGCCGGCCCCGATACCGAGGGTGGCCCGCCCGTGCGACACCACATCGAGCGCGGTCATGATCTTGGCCAACATGGCCGGGTTGCGGTAGGTGTTGCCGGTCACCAGGGTGGCGAGACGCATCGTCGAGGTGTGCTGGGCCAGCGCGGCCAGGAGGGTGTACGCCTCGATCATCGCCTCGTCGTGAGCCCCGATCCCGGGCAGCTGGTAGAAGTGGTCCATCACCGTCAGCCGGTCGAAGCCCGAGTCGTCGGCCTCCTTGGCCTGGGCGACGATCAGGTCGTAGACATCGGTCGGTTCGACGTCCGGGTAGGTGAAGTTGGGGATCTGGTAGCTGAGTCTGCTCATGTGGGTGTCCTTGTCGGTGAACGAGTCAGAGGCCGAAGTTGGCCCGGATGCCGGCCAGGTACGTGGCGTCGTCCGATGAGGCCCGCATGGCCAGCAGCTGCTCGGCGTCTGCACCGGCAACGTAGCGGAGCTGGTCGGTCCCGTCGGTAGCGGCGGTGAAGATCACGCCGGCCACGTCGTCTGGGGTCGACGAGAACCGGCCTTCGGCCTGGCTGGCAGCGACGAGGGCGTCGATCACGGGCTGGTATTCGGTGTGCTCGGGGTTGATGCTCAGATCCATCGACCGACCGCTGAAGTCGGTGGCGACGATGCCGGGTTCGACCAACTTGATCGTGGTGCCGATGGCGCCGAGCTCGTAGGTCATGGCCTCCGAGATGCCCTCGACCGCGAACTTGGTGCCGTGGTAGAGCGCGCCGAGCGGCAGGGTGATCCGGCCGCCCATCGACGACACGTTCACGATCACCCCACGGCCCCGCTGCCGGAACCGGGGGAGCACGGCCTTCGTCACGTCGAGCAACCCGATGACGTTGGTCTCGAACTGGCGGACGATCTTCTCCCGGGGTGTCGACTCAACCGGACCGTACGCCCCGTAGCCGGCGTTGTTGACGAGGACGTCGATGTCCCCGAAGCGGTCCACGCCGGCGGCGACCGCAGCGTCGATGGAGGCCTGGTCGGTGACGTCGAGGGCGACGACCAGGGTGTCGGCCAGCTCGGTCAACTCGGTCTCGGCGTCTGGATTGCGCATCGTGGCCACGACGTTCCAGCCCTCGCGCTGGAAGCGCATGGCCGCTGCTCGACCGATTCCGCTCGAACAGCCGGTGATCAGGATCGTTGACATGGGGACTCCTCGATTTGGTTCAGGGGACGGGTTGGCAGGGGTCAGGCCGCCAGGCGGACGGCCTTCGGGGTCGAGCCGGTCCACGAGTGGAAGGCCCGGTAGAACGAGTGGTGATCGCCGTAGCCCAGCAGGAAGGCGATGTCGGCGATCGGCAGGTCGGAGTGGCGGAGGTAGTGGACGGCGAGCGCGGAACGGGTCTCGTTGACCAGGCCCTTGAAGCTCGTGCCCTCCCCCCGCAGACGGCGTTGGAGCGTGCGGACGCTGAGACCGAGGGTGGCGCCCACGGCAGCGGCCGACGTCTCACCGGCCGGAAGGAGCTCCAACAGGGTGGCCCGGACTCGCTCCGACGTCGTGGCGGTGCGATCCAGATCGATCATGCGTCGCCCGAGATCGGCCTCGAGCGAACGCCACATGGCCTCGTTTGCCGTCACGAACGGACGGCCGGCATCGACCGACGTGAAGCTGATCGACCACCGGCGGGACCGACTGACGGCAACGCCGAGGTAGTGGTGGTAGGCATCGACCTGGGGAGGGGGCTCCGGGCAGCCGAGCGCCACCGGAGCCACCTCGGCGCCGGTGGCCAGCCGCACCAGGGCGACCCAGAACACCAGCTCCGTGAGCGCCATCGAGGCCGGCGGCGTCACGGTCGCCGGCCACGTCATCTCCAGGCGGGTCCGCCGATCGCCGATCTCGACGTCGAGCCGGGCGGGGCCGATCAACCGCTTGTGGACTGCGATTCGCCTGGCCGCGGCGTTCAGGTCGCGGCTGCACAGCGCGGCGAAGATCGCGGTGTCGAACGACTCCAGTGTCAGCGACCGGGCGACCCGGAGCGGGAGCAACGGGTCACCGATGGCCTCCTCGACGGCCAACCACAGGCGGAACATGTCCGGCGGAGCGAGGGTCGCCGACTCACGCTCGAACAGATCGGCGGGCAGATCGGCCGACTCGAGCACCGTCGTCGGCTCCACGCCGACATCGCGCAACAGATCGGGCCACCGCCGGTTGACCGTGTAGTGGAGAGTGGGCACTGCCTCGACCCTACGACAGCCAGCGAACCGTCTGAGTTGCAGAACACGCCAACCTCGGACCCCGCCACGGGCCGCCGTCAGCGCCAGGCCGGCTTCGTCAATCGAGCGCCGCGGCCGCCAGCTGGCGTTCGGGTTGGCCGATCCGGGCGAGATCCCGTCGATGGTCGGCGAGCTCGGGCTCTGATGCGGCGAACCCTCAGCTCGTCTCGGCCTCGATGAGGTCCGCCACCTCCGTCACGAATGCCGCCGTCGCCCGAGCGGTCTCCCGCCCGTCCGGTTGGCACTCGCCCAGGTCTCGGACCCGCAGCGCGTGGGTGATGAGGTCCCGATGGTGTGGCAGTTCCCCGATCAGCCACCGCCCGGCGTCGGACTTGGACGTGACCTCCCCGGTCCTGGCCGTGTACAACATACGGCCGATCCCGAGCACGCTCCATGACGTGATGCCGGCGCTGAACTCCACTCGTTCCGGGTCGGCGAGCGCCGCATCGATCGACGGGGGGATCGACCGCCAGTAGCCCGAGGTGTTCTCGCTGATGAACGATCGCAGCGCGCGGTGGTCGACGTGGATGTCGAGCTCGGACGGGCTGGGGCCTCGGACCGCGATCCCGTGCCGCGAGAGGGTCTGCCAGATGGCCGGATTGAGTTCGAAGCAGTCGGCGTCGTGGTGGAACTCGCGGTGCAGGGTCCACGGTCGCACCGCCGCCGTCGGCGGTCGAGCCAGATCCGCCCACGTGACGAACGGTCCGTCGATGTCCGGGCCAGGGACCTCTGCGTTGATCGCCTCGTTGACCGCTCGCAACGCATCGACATCGTTGGTGTCGGCCACTCGACCCGACACGGCGACGATGTCGATGTCGCTCTCGGCCCGCCAGTTGCCGAGTGCGATCGAGCCGATCAGGTAGAGACCCTCGACGAATCCCGGCACCCGCTCGTCGTGATGACGGAGCCAGACCTCGAGCGCCGACCGGGCTGGCGGGGGGATGTGGTCTGCCGAGGTCACCGGCGAAGTCTCGCACGGGTGTCCGACCCGGCGGCGTCAGGGGCTGCGGTCGGTCGCTGCCGGTCCGGCGGTAGGAGTCGGCGAGTCCTGGCATGACGGAGCCGCCGAGCCCCTCGGCCACCACGCCGACGATCGACGACGCCCCCGGTGCCGTCACCGGGGAGGTCCTGACCATCGGATCCGACTACGACCGGCACCATCTCGAGGGAGCGTCGGTGACCGATGACCGGTGACCGGTGACCGATCGGCAGGCGCTCGGCGCTCCCGCCCGTCTCGTCCCCGGTGCCGGCCAGATCACGCCGGCCGCCGATCTCCTCCGCTGGTAGCCCGTTCTCGCTCCCGGCTGCCAGACTCATCCCATGACCTTGACCCAGTACCGGATCGATCGCGACGGCGCCGACCGTCTCCTCTTCCTCATCCACGGCTACACCGCTGAGCAACACCACCTGGCGGCCTACGTACCGTTGGTCGATCCGGACGAGCGGTTCACCGCCATCGCCCCTCGCGGGCCGTTCGACATGCCGGACGGTGACGGTGCGGGCTGGTGGACGATCGATCTCGAGACCTTCAAGTCCGACCTCTCGCAGTTCATGCCCTCGCTCGACCTCGTCGAGACGTTCGTCGCCACCGAGGCCGAGAAGGCCGGGGTGCCACTCGAACGATGTGTCATCGGTGGCTTCAGCCAGGGAGGCTTCCTATCGCTTGCGCTCGCCGGCCGACCGGGTGCGCCGCGCTATGCGGGCGTGTGGGCGATCTGTTGCGGCCTCCCGAGCCCGCCGGAGCTCGAACTGGATCTGTCGAATGGGGACGGTCGGCCGGTTCTGTTCCAGTGGGGCACCCGCGACGTCGTCATCGGGCCGGACCAGCCGAAGGAGGTCATCGCCACGCTGAGCGACGGCGGCTGGGATCTGCGCCACCATGCCTACGACATGGCCCACAGCCAGACGATCGAGATGATGATCGACGCCAGGGAGTGGTTGGCCGGGGTCCTCTGACCCACCCACAGCCCCGGGCCAGCGGTGGCGAGACCCCGGCTCGGCGAGTCGACCCGTTGACAACGGGGCCCTGGATGCCCGGTCGGCTCGGCGCGATGTGCTAGACCACGCCTCGTGCCGACGTTCGCCGGGGTAGGTGGCTCCATCAACTACGAGCGGTGGGGTCGAGACGGTCCGGCCGACCACATCGTCGTCGTCGTGCACGGCTATGCCGAGTACGCCGCCCGATATGCCCACGTCGCCGAGCGACTGGTGGCCGGTGGAGCGGTCGTCTACGGCCAGGATCACGTCGGCCACGGTCACAGCGACGGCGAGCGGGCGCTGATCGTCGACTTCGAGCATGTCGTCGACGATCTGCGGACCCTCGTCGACATCGCGTCGTCCGGCGAACCGGGGCGACCACTCGTGTTGATCGGGCACTCGATGGGTGGCCTGCTCGCATCGCGTTTCGCCCAGACCTACCCCGATGACGTCGCCGGTCTGGTGTTGCTCGGTGCGGTCATCGGCGACTGGAACTGGGCCAGGGAGGTCCTCGCCGAACCGGAACTGCCGCCGGCGACGACGGACTTCTCCGGCATGTCGAGAGACGCCGCTGCGGTCGACGCCTACGCCTCCGACCCCCTGATCTACCGCGGACCGTACAAGCGACCGTTGCTCGAGGCCGAGGTCGTCGCCCTCGACCGGTTCACCGCCGAGATCGGCGCGCTCACCATGCCCGTCCTGTTCTGCCACGGGGACAGCGACCCGTTCGTCGACTACCGCACTTCCCTTGCGGCAGCAGAGTCGATGCCGACGACCGATCTGACGATTCGCCTGTACGACGGCGCCCGCCACGAATTGGTCAACGAGACGAACCGTGACGAGGTGATCGAGGAGATCGCGGGGTTCGTGGCCAGGGTGACCAACGGATGAGCGGCGCAGGAGCCCGAGGGCCGCGGCGGGCACATCCGACGCGCCGCACGGGAGGAAGGGAAACCTCCGGCACGTACGGTATGGAGCCGTGATCACGACGCACGCCACACGGCCATGACCCGAACCGACCGCCCGTCACCGGGGCAGGTCTCCGTCAGCTTCCTCGGCGGTCTCGGGACGATCGGGCGGAACTGCGCGCTCGTCGAGACGGCCGAGACGACGCTGGTACTCGACTGCGGCCAGCTGTTCCCGCCCGAACACCGGTCCGGGACCATCCAGGCGATCCTCCCGGACCTCACGGAGATCGCCAAGCGATCGGACCGCCTCGGCGGCATCGTGCTGTCCCACTCACACGAGGACCATCTCGGGGCTGTCGCCTACCTCCTCCGTGAGGTCGAGACCGACGTCATCGGATCGAGGTTCACGCTCGCGGTCCTCGAGCGGAAGCTCGACGAAGAGGGTCTGCGATCCCGGGCCAACTTCCGGGAGGTGGCGGACGGGGACCGGCTCCGGCTCGGCGACATCGAATGTGAGTTCCTGCCGGTGACCCACTCGACACCCGGCGGCCTGATGACCGTCTTCCGAACGCCGCAGGGTGTGATCGTCCACTCGTCCGACTTCAAGCTCGACAACAACCCGGTCGACGGTCGTCGAACCGGCCTCGGTCGACTCGCGTCCATCGCCCAGACCGAGGGTGTTCGGCTGTTGCTGGCCGACTCGACCAATGCGGATTCGGAGGGATGGACCCCGAGCGAGACCCAGGTCGGGCCGAGCCTGCGGTCACTGATCGACGAACGACCCGGCAGGCGCATCATCGTCGCCGCCTACGCCAGGCACATCCACCGCGTCCAGCAGATCGTCGATGCCGGCGTGGCCAACAATCGCACCATCGTGCCTCTCGGTCGGTCGATGGAGGAGATCTCCGCCATCGCCAGGGAGCTCGGCGAGCTCGACGTCCCGCCCAACCGCCTCGCCTCACCGGACTCGCTCGCCGATCTCGAACCGGAGGAGACGCTGGTGGTCTGCACCGGCAGCCAGGGCGAGCCATCGGCTGCGCTCGCTCGCATGGCGGACGGATCGAGCAAGTGGCTCAAGCTCGGCTCACAGGATTCCGTGATCCTGTCCTCGGCTGCGATTCCCGGGAACGAGGTGGCGATCGCCGAGCTGAAGAACTCCCTCCTCCGACGAGGAGCCGAGGTCATCGCCGGGGCGGCGTTCGACCTCCACACGAGCGGCCACGGCAACCGCGAGGAGCTCCGCGTCCTGCACTCGGTCGCCGAGCCGACGTTCTTCATCCCGGTCCACGGCGAGTTCTACCACCTCGTCGCCCACGCCGAGCTCGCCACCTCGATGGGGATGCGCGACGAGAACGTGGTCGTGTGTGAGGACGGCGATCAGGTGACGATGTCGGATGGGGCGATCGCCAAGAGCGGTTCGGTGTCGAGCCGGTGGTGCTACGTCGATCGATCGGGCGTCCCGATCTCGGAGGCCGAGCTCGACGATCTGGAGCTCCTCGGCCGGCACGGCGCAGTTTCGGTCATGGTCGTCGTCGACCTGGCGACGCGCCGCCTGCTGGCCGAACCAGTGGTTGCGTCCCGAGGATGGACGTCGGACGTCGACATGGAACGACTGCACGGCGACGCCGCTCGGGTGGTGCGCGATGCCGTCACCGCCGAGCTGTCGTCGGACGCGCCCGATGTCGACTCGTGCACCCGCTCGGCGCGGCGGGCCCTCGGTCGGTTCGTCCAGAAGTCGACGCGGCGCCGGCCCGTGTTGCTCCCGGTCGTTCAGGCCATCAGCGGCTGACGACCGGGTCGACCGCTACCGGAGGAGCCGCGCGGCTTCGACCGCGAAGTACGTGAGAATGCCGTCTGCGCCGGCTCGTTTGAAGGCGAGCAGGCTCTCGAGCACGACCTGCTCGCGCTGCAACCAGCCCTGCTCGGCGGCCCCGGCCAGCATGGCGTACTCGCCACTGACCTGGTAGGCGAACGTCGGGACCCCGAAGGTGCTGCTGACGCGTTGCACGACGTCGAGGTAGGGCATGCCCGGTTTGACCATCACCATGTCGGCCCCCTCCTGGAGGTCGAGGGCGACCTCCCGCATCGCCTCGTCGCCGTTGGCGGGGTTCATCTGGTAGGTCTTCTTGTCGCCCCCGCCGAGGCTGGCCGATGATCCGACCGCATCGCGGAACGGCCCGTAGAACGCGGACGCGTACTTGGCCGCATACGACATGATCAGCACGTCGTCGCGCCCATGGGCGTCAAGGGCCTGGCGGATGGCACCGACTCGCCCGTCCATCATGTCGGACGGCGCGGCGATGTCGCAGCCGGCCTCGGCCTGCACCATCGCCTGCTTGCAGAGGAGCGCAACCGTCTCGTCGTTCACCACGTAGCCGTCGCGGACCAGTCCGTCCTGGCCGTGGCTGGAGTAGGGGTCGAGGGCGACGTCGGCGATGAGCCCGATCTGGGTGCCGAACGCATCCTTGAGCTTCCTCAGGGCCCGGCAGACCAGGTTCTCCGGGTTGATGGCCTCGTCGGCCTCCGGGGTCTTATCGGCCGCGTCGGTGGCCGGGAACACGGCGATCGCCGGTATCTGGAGCTCGACCGCTTCGCCGACGGCATCGACGATGGCGTCGAGCGAGTAGCGGGACACACCAGGCATCGAGGGCACCGGCACGGTGGGCTCGTTGCCGCCGTGGACGAAGACGGGCCAGATCAGATCGCTCGGGTGCAGCCGTTGCTCGCCGACCAGCTGGCGAGTCCAGTGGTGTTGGCGGTTCCGCCTGAGCCGAACCGCAGGGAACTGCCCTGGACCTCGAACCTCTTGCTCCGTCATGTCCGTCGTGTCCTCTCGCTCGTGTCTCACGTCGCAGCACCAGACCGAGCCGGACCGAAGGACACTTCGCCTCCGATGGACGACGACTCTGATCACCGGCACGGTCACCATGGACCTCCCGTCGTGGGATGCCGGGACGGGCGCACGCATTCGCCTCGTTGGTGGCCTCATCGTAGGCTGCCTCGATGGCAGGTGAGGGACCCATGTCCGGTTCATCGACCTCCGCCGGCGCCGTCGCCGGTCGATGAGCGGCAAACGACCACTGCCGAGCGACCGGGTCGCCTACAGCCCGATCGTCGACCGCCCGCCGATCCGCTGGCCAGGGGACGCCAGAGTGGCGTTCTGGGTCGCCCCGAACGTCGAGTTCTACGAGTACCTGCCGCCCCGGGACGGGGTGAGGAACCCGTGGCCCCGCTCGCCCCACCCCGACGTGCGGGGCTACGCCGAGCGGGAGTACGGCAACCGCGTCGGGTTCTGGCGCATGCTGCCGGTCCTCGACCGCTACGGCGTCCGCTGCACGGTGTCGCTGAACGTCGCCGTGCTCGACCACTTCCCGGAGATCGCCGAGGCGATGATCAGCCGCCGGTGGGAGTTGATGTCACACGGGATCTACAACACCCGCTACCTGACCACCCTCAGCGAGGAGGAGGAGCGGGCGTTCTACCGCGACACCATCGAGCGCTGTCGGCGGGCGACCGGACAACCGTTGAAGGGAATGCTCGGCCCCGCGGTCTCCAACACCCTGGCCACCCCGGATCTGATGGCCGAGGCGGGCCTCATCTACCACGCCGACTGGCTACACGACGACCAGCCGGTTCCGATCGCCGTCGAGTCGGGCCGCCTCGTCTCGGTGCCGTACTCGATCGAGCTGAACGACACGCCGGTCTACAACGAGCACTACGAGGCCGACTACTTCGCCTCGATCTGCAAGGCCCAGTTCGATCAGCTCTACGAGGAGGGGGCCGAGAGCGGACGGGTGATGTGCCTCGCCCTCCATCCCTACGCCACCGGCGCCCCTCACCGGATCCGGTACCTCGACGAGACGCTCGACTACATCCTGAGCCACGACCACGTGTGGTCGTGCACGGCGGCCGACATCGCCGAGCACTACCTGGCCTACCACTACGACGAGGCGGTGGCCGCCGCCGAGCGCCATGCCCGGTAGGACCGATGCCGGCTGAGCGGCACCCCGGGGTCGACCACGACCTCTACGACTGGTCGCCGATCTCGACCAGGGAGGAGCGCCCGCTGCCCGGCGGCGCCCGCCTCGCCGTCTCGGTCATGGTCGTGCTGGAGTACCTCGAGTGGCAGCCGCCAGACGGCTCGATCACCCCACGGCGCCTGCCCGGTGGCCTCGGGGTCCAGCTTCCGTTCCCCGACTACGTGCTGCACTCGCACCGTGAGTACGGGCACCGGGTCGGGATCTTCCGGCTGCTCGATCTGCTGGAGCGCCACGGCATCCCGCCGCTCGTCGCCATCGATGCGCTGACCGTGCGGCGCTACCCGTGGCTGGCCCGCCATGTGCACGACCGTGGGTGTGAGCTCGTCGGGCACGGGGTCTCGCTGAGCCGGATGATCTCGAGTCGCATGTCCGAGGCCGAGGAGCGGGCCAACATCGAGGAGTCACTCGACGCCGTTGCCGGACTGGTCGGGGCACGGCCGGACGGGTGGTTCGGCGTCGAGCACAACGAGTCGGAACGGACGCCGGCGCTGCTGGCCGAGGCCGGTGTCCGCTGGCTGTGCGATTGGGTGAACGACGAGCAGCCGTACCCGATGCACGTGCCGACGGGTGAGCTGTGGTCGGTACCGCTGCTGCTCACGGCCGACGACGCCGTCACCATGGGTGAGCGTCGAGTGCCGATCGACCGCTACTGCCGCTCGCTGGTCACCTCGGCCGAGGTGATGGCCGACGAGGGCGGCCGCCACCTGTTCATCGCCCTCCGACCGTGGCTGTCCGGGCAGCCGTTCCGGGCCCGCCGGCTCGACGAGGCCGTCGCCGCGATCATGGCCATCGACGGGGTGGTCGCCTGCCGGCCAGGTGAGTTGCTCTGAGCCGGTCGGCGTCGCTCGCGGCGGGTGGGCCGGTCAGCCGAGGCGGGCGGTGATCGGGTCGAGGTTGGCGTGGACGTCGGCCTCGATGCCCGCCAGCTCGGCGTAGCGGTCGGTGTGCCCCGCGATCGGGTCGAAGGTGTCGTCCCGCTCCACGAGCTGCGCCGTGGCTTCGCCGGGTGTCGCCCACAGTCCGGCGAACAGCCCGGCGTTGATGGCGCAGCCGATCGAGGCCGAGCTGCGGAGGCGGTTGCGGCTGGTCTGGACGCCGTGCACGTCGGCCAGGATCTGCATCATCAGGTCGCTGTTGGCCCCACCCCCGCTGACGATGAGCTCGGTGAAGGGCTGGTCGAGCTCACCCGCCATCGGGTCCATGTGGTTCTTGAGCCGCAGCGCGATCCCCTCGAGCACCGAGCGGTACAGATGGGCCCGGGTGTGGCGGCCGTCGAAGCCGATCATCGCCCCCTTGCGGAACGGGGCGTGGGGTGGTGCGGCCCAGTCGTGGACGGTGAGCAGCCCGTCCGAACCGGGTTGGACCAGCTCGGCCTCCGCGTTGAGGAGGTCCTCGATCGAGCGATCGGAGGTCGGCCGCCCGGCGGCCTCGGCCGCGGCGAGCGCAGCCTGGCCGAACTCGTCCCGGAACCAGCTGACGCTCCACATGCCACGACGGACCCCCCAGCACTCGTAGAGGTAGCGGCCGGGCAGGGAGGCCTGGAAGGTCCAGAACGACTCGGCGTCGGCGATGTGTCGGGGCCCGTTGGTGATGGCGGCGATGTAGGTGCCGAGCGAGACCAGGCCGATGCCAGGCTCGAGCACACCGGACCCGAGCGCCTCGACCGCCTTGTCGTGGGCGGTGGCGACGATGGGGAGGCCGACGGGGAGGCCGGTTGCGGCCGCCGCCTCCGGGGTGACCCGGCCGAGCTCCTCACCGGGCTTCACGAGGTCGAACACCTGGTCGCGCCGGAGCCGACAGTCCTGCCACCGCCCGGCGTCGGGTGACCAGTCGAGGGTGCGGTCGTCGATCGGCCACCATCCGATCAGGTTGGCGCAGGTATCGGTCCGCTCACCAGTGAGGCGGAACCCGATGTAGCCGGAGCTGGTGGTGACGTGGCTGACGTCGTCGACGCCGCCGTACTGCCCCTCGTGGGTGTGGGGGTTGTCGAGCCGCTCGTCCATCCAGCTGATGACGGGGTGGGCCAGCGAGCCGTCCGGTCGGAGCAGGGCCCGGCAGCAGCGGATGATGCAGATCCCCATGGCCTCGATGTCGGCGAGGTCGTTGCCGGCGGCCGTGAAGGCATCGACGGCGGCGGCCAGCGCAGCCACCGTCGAGTCCCACAGGTCGTCGTCGGGGTGCACGGCCCGGTTCGGGGCCGGGATCTCCAGTTGCCGCAGCGCTCGATGCCCCTCGGCCACCACGTCACCGGCGTCGTCGACGATCAGGACCTTGGCGCTCTGGGTTCCGACGTCAAGCCCGATGACGTACCGCTGCGCCGACATGGCCGCCCGATCTCAGCGGTCCTCGACGGCGCCGTCGACGGGGAAGATGCAGCCGAGGTTCATGATGCCGTTCGGGTCGAGGTCCCGCTTCAGGCCGGTCAGCAACCGGTAGGCCGATCCGTGCTCCTCGGCCGTCCATGGGGCCCGGTACTTGCCGATGCCGTGGTGGTGGCACATCGAGCCACCCGCCTTCAGCGCCTCCTCGACGAAGATGGCGTTGAGCGGGATGTGGTACTTCTCCCGCTCCTGTTCGTAGGTGCAGTCGACGACGTCGTAGTCGTACACGAAGTACATGTTCGTGCCGGTCTGGTAGCTGTGCGACGAGTGCCCGCCGAGCATCGTGATGTCGTCGATGTGGGGGAACTCCTCGCGGACCCGTCTGATGCCGTTCTCGTAGATCTCGTTGATGACCGACCAGTTGCCCGACACCTCGGTGGTGTAGCCCATGCGCAGGTTCTCCCGGATGAACTCCCGCTCCTCGGCCAGCTTCTCCGGCCCCCAGTTGAGGTGTTCGAACCACTGCCGGATGATCTCGGTGTCGACCGGGGTGCACTCGGGTCTGGCGTCGACGATCTCGGCGATCCCGTCAGCGGTCGCCTGGGAGACCCCGGCGGGGCCCTCGGTGGTGAAGATCAGGACGCACTGCCCCGGGGCGAAGACGTCGAAGCCGTGCTGGGCCCCGTCCGCCGCATCGTAGAGTCGGGCGACCGATGGCCGGTAGCCGGCGGCCATCACGTCGCGCAGGATCTCGAAGCCGGGCTTCATGTCGTCGAGGCGCCAGCCGAGGTAGCGGTTGTGCTCGGGGTAGAAGCGGAACAGCTTGACGGTGACTTCCGTGACGTAGCAGAGCGCACCCTCGTTGCCGATGACGACGTGGCGGATGTCGGGACCGGCCGCCCGGCGGGGGACGTCCTTGATGCGAACGACCTCGCCTGACGGCAGCACCGCCTCGAGGCCCATCACCATGTCCTCGATCCCGCCGTAGAGGGTGGAGAACTGGCCGATCGAGCGGGTGGCGACGAGCCCGCCGTACATCGCCAACGGTTTCGACTGGGGGGAGTGGCCGGTCGTCAGTCCGAGCTTGCGGACCTCGTCCTCGAGGTCCTGCAGCTTCACCCCGCACTGGACGGTGGCCTGCATGTCGAACTCGTCGACCGAGACGATCTCGTCCATGCGCGCGCCGTCGAGCACGATCGAGTTCTCGGCGATCGTCTCGAGGCCGCCCTCGGTCGCCGTGCCACCGGTCTTGGGAACGACGTTGATGCGGTACTCGTTGCAGAACGCGAGCACGGTCGACACGTCGTCGGTGCTCGCCACCCGCACGACGGCAGCCGGGAGCGGCAGGTTGTAGATACCGAAGATGTCCTCGAGCTTGCGGTAGCGGTCGAGGCTGTTCTCCTTCAGGACCCGGTCGTCGGTGTCGATGCGGTCGGCGCCGAGCAACTCGGTCAGGCCATCGACGATCGCTTCGCGGGAGAGGGGGGTGGCGTGCTGCGACGACACGGTTGCATCCTGTCGGGGGAGGGGAGTGGACGGGCGGTGGCGACCGGGTCGGCCGGCGTCGGGACTATCGGACAAGGTAGCCGCCGTCGACGGCCAGGATGTGGCCGTTGACGTAGTTCGATGCCGGGCTGGCGAGGAAGACGCAGGCCCCCATCAGGTCCTGGACCTGGCCCCACTCGCCGGCCGGGATGCGGTCGACGACGGCCTTGTTGAGCTCGGGATCGGCCCGGGTCTCGGTGGTCAGCGCGGTGGCGAAGTAGCCGGGGGCGATGCCGTTGACCTGCGCCCCGAACGGCCCGAGCTCGTCGGCGAACGCCCTGGTCAGGCCGGCGATGCCGTGCTTGGTCGCGGCGTAGGCGGGGGAGCGCTGCCCGCCGCGGAACGAGAACATCGAGCAGACGTTGATGATCTTGCCGCTGCCCTGCTCGATGAAGATCGACGAGACGGCGTGGCTCATCTCGAACGCTGCGGTGAGGTTGACGGCCACCATCGGGTCCCAGGCGGACCGGTCGAATCGGCGGACGTCGTCGACGTTGATCCCGATGCCGGCGTTGTTGACGACGATGTCGAGGCCGCCGAGGGTGTCGATGCAGCCCTGCACGACCGCGGCCGGGGTGCCCGGTTCGGTGAGGTCCGCAGTGACGACCTCGCAGCGGCGCCCCTCGCGTTCGATCAGCTCGCCGGTCGTGCCGTCGTCTGGAGCGACGGTCGGGAGGTAGAGGTCGGCGCCGGCCTTGGCCATGGCCACGGCATAGGCCCGCCCGAGGCCCCGGTTGCCGCCCGTGACGATCGCCCGCCTGCCCTCGAGCGAGAAGAAGTCGAGGGAGAAGTCCTCGATGCGACGGTCGCTCATCGTCGACCCCGCCAGACGAGCGGGGCCCCGTCCGGCGTCGCCCGCCCGAGGTGTTGGTGCGGTTGCAGGATCTCGTCGCCCGACTACAGCGTCGGCGCCCGTTCGGCCGGACGCTCGGCACCCTGGTAGAGGAGCTCGCGGAGCGCCACACCGGCTCGCTGGTGGAACTCGACCGCAACCGGATCGAAGTCCCGCCGCGGCCTCGGGGTCGGCTCGAAGTGCCCGAAGCGGTCGGTGCCGCGGACGAGGGTGGCGAAGTCCCAGTCGACGAGGATCTGTCTGGTCCGGGTCGGCATGTACTGCAGCGACAGGCCGATGCGGCGGTCGTCGGTCGTGTTCGGCCCCGACCCGTGTGCGAGTCGGACGCTGTGCATCGACATCTGCCCGGCCGCGAGTGCCATCGAGGCGACCTCACGCTCCGACACGTCGATCTTCAGCTCCTGGCCCCGCGTCAACATGTTGTCGGCGTCGTAGGTCTCGTCGTGGGCGAGGAGCTCTCGATGACTTCCCGGGATGACCGACATCGCACCGGCGGCCTCGGACGCTGGCGAGAGCGCGATCCACACGTTCACGAGGTCGTCGTTGTCGAGTCCCCAGTACTCGAGGTCCTGGTGCCAACCGACGTAGCTCGGCGACCCGGCCTCCTTGATCCAGAAGATCGAGTTCCAGCACAGGATGTCGGGGCCGATCAGGTCCTCGACCGCATCGAGCAGCGTCTCGTGACGCATCAGCTCGTCGACCCACGGCCACAGCAGGTGGCCGCCGGCCCGCTCGGCGCCGCCGAGCGGACCACCGGTCTCCGCCTCGTAGGTCTCGAGCCTGGCCCGCGCCTCGCCTGCCTCGCTCGCGCTGAGGAGGTCGATGGGGGCGACGAAGCCCCGGTCGCGGTAGTGGTCGACCTGGGCGTCGGTCAGGTGCTTCGGCATCGTGTCCCCTCGTGTGCTGCCGTGGCTGGTCGGTCGGGCCGAGTGTCCAGAACACTACCCGCCCCGCCGCCGACCGGTCACCTGCGGGGAGGGGCGAAGGAGGCTTCGTCGGCCCGGACGGCAAACCCGTTGACCCTGCAGGAGCTCGCCGCTCCGCCGCCGGACGAGGTCGGCCGGCCGGCCTGATCCCGCGATCCGTCAGTGGGCCGGCGCCTGCTTGGTCTGGACGATGGCGTCGCCGACGAGCACCAGCAGGACCGCAGTGATGAGGCTGGTCAGCCCGGTCGCGGTCAGCGAGGTGAGGGCGAGACCGAGGGCGACGACGGCGACGCTGGCACCGACGTAGGCGACGATCCGACGCTTCTGGCTCAGTGTGGTCAACGCGTCGTCGACGCCGAAGGTGATCAACGACTGGCCGAGCAGGAAGCCGACGACGGACACCGTGAGCAGCAGGCGGTACTCCTCGGTCACGGTCTCACCCGGTGAGCTGATCGTCTCGGCGAACAGCTTCTTGGCCGCCACCCCGAACATCACGAGCGAAACGGCGAGGAAGAGGTGGCCGTAGAGCCACGACATCGGCTTGGCGTTCGAGCTGAGGTCGTACAGCTCGCCGGCGCTGTCGGAGAAGTGGAGCCACCACAGGGCGAACAGGCCGGTGACGAGGACGACGGCGAAGACGACGTCGTCGACGCCGAGCTGGGTGCCCTGGGCGTCGTCGAGGATCTTCACGAACGCCTCACCGAGCACGATGATGGTGAAGATGCCGAACCGCTCGACGAGGTGGTGGTCGTCCGGCAGCCACCGGCGGGTCTCGGTCAACGTCGACGGTCTGGCGAAGTACGCGATCTCGAAGGCGATGGCAACGAGCCAGGCGATCCACCGGACATCGTCCGGGAGGGCGATCGAGGCCAGCCAGATGACCACGCCGCCACCGATGCCGGTGGTGTAGCTGACGGCCAGCGCCTTGCTCGCCGGATGCGACCGAGACGAGCGGATCCACATGACCACGAGGATCGATCGCACGAAGGCGAACGCAAGGGCGAACTGGGTGGAGAGCCCGCCGAACGCGTCGCTCACGCTGAGCCCGATGACAGCGACTCCGATCATCTGCAACAGGACCAGCAGCCGGTGCAGGACGTCGTCGACGTAGTAGCGATTCTGGTATGCGGTCTCGCCGCTCCAGGCCCACCAGATGACGAACATCAGGACCAGGAACCGGCCGAACCCGGTCCAGTCGAGGTTGCTGCTGAGGAAGTTGCCGATCTGGATCAGCGTGGCCACGTAGACCAGGTCGTAGAACAGCTCCAGCCAGCCGACGGCGCGATCGGTGTGCTTGTGGAAGGCGACGTCTCGGTGGTAGCGCGGCGGCTGGAAGAGATCGGACACGAAGCGTGACTCCTCGGGGACGACTGCGGGAGCGGGGCCGAGCGGCGACCGGCCTGCCCGACGTGTTCAGGCCGCACCGACGACGGCATCGGCGGATGGTACCGGCCTGCGGCACCGGTCGCCCGGCCGCCGGGGATGGCGGCCGGTGGCCGCGCCCTGGGCGGCGGTCAGCCGGCGTCCGGATCCGCTCCCGCCGGCGCCGGCGTTGCCACCGCCATCATGGTGTCGACGAGGAGCGTGGTCAGCTCGCCGACGCGGCGTCGGTCACCGGCGGACCGGTCGTGCAGTTCGAGGGGATCGTCGCTGAGGTCGAAGAGCTGGGACTCGCCCGTCGAGTACCGGGTGAAGCGCATCGTGTCGGTGACGACCGTCCGGGCCCGGGCCGGGATCCCGACGCGGCGTCGTCCCCGACCACCCATGACCGCCGGCGCCTCCTCCTCGATGAGGACGTGGTCGCGGACCGAGGTCGACGGGTCGTCGAGGATCGGCACGAGGCTGGACCCCTGCATGTTGCGATACGGCTCCAGCCCGGCCAGGTCGAGCAGCGTCTGACCGAGGTCGACGCTTGACGCCAGCGACGACGTCCTGGCCGCGTCGTTGGTGGGGCTGTCGATCACGTACGGCACCCTGGTCGTGCCCTCCCAGTGCTGCATGCCCTTGAGCAACAGCCCGTGGTCGCCCATCATGTCGCCGTGGTCGCTCGTGAAGACCACGATGGTGTCGTCTCGCTGTCCGAGCGCCTCGACGGCGGCGAGGATGCGGCCGACGCCGGCATCGATCATCTCGATCGCCCCGTACTGCGCGGCGAGCAGTTCCCGGAACTGCTCCTCGGTCGGCCGCCACGGCGTCACGATTGCCGGCTCGCCAGGCCGTCCCGCGATGGCGGTGAGAAAACCCGGCGCCCCGTCCAGGTCGTCGTGGAACGTCGGCGGGAGCACCATGTCGGTCTGGCGGTGCCGGTCGAACCAGTCGCCCGGCGGCGCGAACGGGTGGTGGGGATCGGGGAACGAGGCGTAGGCCAGCCACGGCCGTTCGCCGTCGTGGCGCTCGATGAAGTCGATCGTCCGGTCGGTGACGAACTCGGTCGAGTGGTGCTCCGCTCCGTAGGCCGGTTTGAGGATCTGGGCCCACCGCGCCGATCGGTACTCGGCCGGTCCGTCGACGAGCGTCGCCCCCTCGATGGTGGCCGGATCGATCCCGCGGTCGATGGCCCAGTGCAGGTGGTGGCCGGCGACGCTGGCCCCGTGGCCGAGCGCCAACTGGACCTCGTCGAAGCCGTAGAAGTCGTCCGGTGGTTCCGGCCGGCCGTCGGCGTAGAGGCTGGCCGTCTCGTGACGGTCCCAGCCGGGCGGAGACGGGTCGAAGACGGCCGCATCGCCCGGTCCGTGGTCGAACCGGGCCGCGCTTCGCCACATCATCAGGTGGGCCTTCCCGATGAGGCCGGTCCGGTAGCCGGCCCGGCGGAAGACCCGTGGCCACGTGTTGCCGCCAAGCGGAAGCGACCGATCATTGAACACGACGCCGTGGGCGCTGGGATAGCGCCCGGTCACGATCGTTGACCGGTTCGGGGCGCAGATCGGGTTGGCGACATAGGCCCGGTCGAAGACGACGCTCCGCTCGGCCAACGCGTCGAGGTTTGGGGTCCGCACGACGTCGTTGCCGCCGAAGCCGACGTGGTCGGCCCGGTGCTGATCGGTGATGATGAACAGGACGTTCGGCCGGGTCACGGGTTCGCACGTCCGGGCGTCATCGACGCCTCGGCTCCGACGAGGGCGGCGACGATCCGACCGAACTCGTCTCGCAGCTCGGGGTTCGACAGTTCGCCGTTCTCGCGGTCGAAGTTCTCGCCGAACCGGGGGACGACGAGGCTGCCGACCACCTCCCCGGCGAAGAACGGCGCAACCAGCACCGCGTGCTCGAGCACCCCGGCGCCGCCCCGCGGCCCGGGAGCGGTGGAGAACATGGCGATCGTGCGTCCCTGGTACACGCCGAGGTCGATGCGGGACACCCAGTCGAAGACGTTCTTCCACGCGACGCTGTAGGAACCGTTGTGCTCGGCGAACGACAGGATCAGCGCGTCGGCCCAGGCGACCCGGTCGCGGAACCGCACGGCCGGCTCGGGGAAGCCGTCGGCGTGTTGGCGCTCGGTGCTGTAGATCGGCATCTCGAACTCGTTGAGGTCGAGGATGTCGACGGTGGCGGTCACGCCGAGCTCGCCCCCTTCGAGCAGCCGCGCCGCATACCCGACGATCTGACGGTTGAGACCGTCGCGGCTGTTCGACGCCGGAATGCCGAGGACGTTCATCGGGTGCTCCCTCTGGTTCGTTGGTCGTCGCTCGCCATCGCCGACGTCACCGATGGTCGGTGACCCGGCGGCAGCGGTTGGTCATCGTGCCGATGCCGTCGATGGTCGTGGTGATCACGTCGCCGTCTGACAGGAAGGAGCCCTGGGTGGCACCGATGCCCTCGGGCGTTCCGGTGAAGATGATGTCGCCCGTGACGAGGGTGGTGATGTGGGACAGGTACGAGATCAGCGTCGGCACGTCGAAGATCAGGTTGGCCGTGGTGTCATCCTGGCGGACCTCGCCGTTGACTGCGGTCACGAGGCGGAGGTCGTCGGGGTCGGCGATCGCATCGACCGACACGAGCACCGGACCGATCGGTCCGAACGTGTCGAAGGACTTGCCGAGGTCGAAGTGCGGGGGCTTTGCCGCGAACTGGGCCACCCGATCGGAGATGTCCTGGCCGACGGTGACGCCGACCACGTGGTCCCACGCGGCGTCGGGGGCGATGTCCTTGCCGCCGGCGCCGATCACCACCACCAGCTCGCCCTCGTAGTCGCAGGCGTCGCTGCGCATCTCGACCTCTGCGGTCGGTCCGACGATGCAGGACGGGAACTTCGTGAACACCAGCGGGTTGTCCGGGGGTTCCATCGAGGCCTCGGCGGCGTGGGCGTGATAGTTGAGGCCGACGGCGAACGACTTCGGTGGGTGCGGGACCGGCGGGCCGAGCACGACGTCGGCGACGGCACCCGTCGGTGTGCGTTCGCCGAGCCCTTCTGCGAGCGCCGCCAGTTGTGCGCCGGCGCCGAGGGCCGCCATCGGGTCCTGGCCGAGGGCACCGTCGCTGGCGGTCTCGAGGTCGTGGTAGTGGTCTCCGTCGACCAGTGCGGCTCGGCCGTCGATGTTGGCGAGTCGGAATCCCATGTGCACTCCTCGTTGGCCGTTGGTTCGGCGTTGTCGGTCGGGGCGGCCGTTGGCGGTCAGGCGTTGGCGGCGATGATGTCAGGCAGGTCGGTCGGCTCCATGAACTCGTGCGGGGTCGGCGGCCCGAACGAGTAGAGGAACTCGTGGCCCTGCCACTCCTTCGGTTGGTAGAGGTCCTGGGCCGAGATCCGGTCGATGTCGGCGGTGTACTCGACGAACGTGCCGTTCGGTTCCCGCAGGTACCAGAACCAGTTGGAGCCGATGGCGTGGCGGCCGAGACCCCAGGTGTGGCGCTCCGGGTCGGCCTCGACCATGGCCAGGCCACCACGGACGACGTCGTCGACCTCGTCCATCTCGAAGGCGATGTGGTGGGGGTAGGCGACGGGCCCGGCCTGGATGGCGACGTTGTGGTGGACGTCGCTGCAGCGGGTGAAGGCGATGATGTCGGGGATCCCGTCGCTGACCTCGAACCCGAGCACGTCGGTGAAGAACCGGAGCGTCGTCGGCTGGTCCGGCGAGGCGTAGACGACATGGGTCAGGTTCGACGGCTCGACGGGCTCCTCGGCCAGAACAGCCGCCGCCGGCCGGTCGACCCGCTCGACCGATGCCGGCCGGTTCACGGTCGTCGGTTCGGTGTCCGCCCCCAGGCGGGGCGCAACGGTGACCTCGACCGCAAGGCCGGTGGCCGGCTCGGTCAGCACGAGGCGGTCGGTGCTCGACTCGGCGATCGAGCCGAGTCCGACCGATTCGACCCGGGCTGCGATCCGGCTCAGGTCGTCCGGCTCCTCGGCTCCGAGCCCGAGGCGGGCGAGCCGTCGCTGCGTCGATTCGATCAACTGGAGTTGCTCGCCGCCATCGCGGGTGGCGAGCCAATCGTCGCCACGGGGAGCGAGGCCGAAGTCGGTGAAGAAGGCGGTCGACGAGGCGACGTCGGGGACGCCGAGTGTGATCGAGGTGAGACGGTGCAACCCCATGGTCGTGACTCCAGGAACGGGACGTGATCAAAATTGATCGATCGATAGAGATGTCTTGGACAAACCTATATCGATCGATAGAATCTTTCAACCATGGCTCTTCCCGATGCTGCAACCGACACCACTCGGCGACGACAGGCCCGGGCCGAGGCGACTCGCCTGGCCCTCCTCGACGCTGCGGTCGAGGAGTTCGCGGCCCACGGCTTCGAGGGTGCCTCGACGCGGGCGATCGCGGCCAGGGCCGGCACCCACCAGCCACAGATCAACTACCACTTCGACTCGAAGGAGGCGCTCTGGCGTGCTGCCGTCGATCGTCTCTTCGACCGGCTCGACGAGCTGCTCGGTGTCACACCGGACGCCGGTCTCGACCCGGCCGTGGCCACCCGCGACGGCTTCGCGGCGATGATCCGCGCCTTCGTGCGCGCGGTTGCCCGCCTCCCGGAACTCAACCGGATCATGGTCCAGGAGGCCACCGTCGACTCGGATCGGCTGGCGTGGATCGTCGACCGCCACACCCGCCCCCGCTACGCCATGTTGGCGGGTGCCTGGTGCGACCTGCGCGATGCCGGTGCCGTTCCCCGTCTCGACGAGACGGTCCTCTACTACTCGATGGTCGGCGGCGCCTCGCTTGCTTACGTCAACGCGGCCGAGGCTCGGCTGCTCGGCGTCGACCCGATCGACGATGCCTTCGTCGAGGCCCACGCCGAAGCCCTGGTCACGATGATGCTCGGCCCCGACCCCGACCCGCCGGTCCGGCGCCCGCACGACCGGACCGCAGCCGAGCAACGGTCCGATTGACCGCCGGCCGACCGAACGCCCAACCGCTCACCCAAGGAGACGCCCGATGCCACATGTTCCACCGATCCCCCGTGAGGAACTCCAACAGTACGAAGAGGTCTTCGGGCTGATGGAGTCGGCGATGGGCTTCGTGCCGAGCTCGCTCCGCACGATGGCCCACGTCCCCGCGATCCTCGACGGTTTCCTCGGCCTGGTGCCCGGCGTGATGATGAACGGGCTGTTGCCGGGGGAGCTGGTCAACCTCATCTCCCTCGTCACGAGCAACGCATCCGGCTGCCGGTACTGCCAGGCCCACACGGGGGCGACCGCCGCCAACCAGGGCACCGATGCCGCCAAGATCGCCGCCGCCTGGGAGTTCGAGACCTCGGACCTGTTCTCCGACGCCGAACGGGCGGCGCTTCGCGTCGCCTTCCGGGCCGGGGTGACCCCCAACGCGGTCACCCCAGAGGACTTCGGCGAGCTCGAGCGGCACTACTCCACCGAACAGATCGTCGCCATCGTGGCCGTCATCTCGCTGTTCGGTTGGCTCAACCGGTGGAACGACACGATGGCGACCCAGCTCGAGGACGAACCGACGGCGTTCGCCAGCGCCACGCTCGCCGCCAACGGTTGGCAGGTCGGCAAGCACGCCTGAGTGTCCCGGTGCGGAGCACCGGGACCCCGAGTTCGCCCTGTGGGCGAACGTCGTCGGCTTGGCCGGGGTGCCCTGGAGATCGGCTCGGGTGCCCTACTGATCGGGGTCGTCGGCGTCCCAGGCGACCGAGCCCGACAGCCAGTGGGTCAGCCGCTCGTCCTGCTCGTTGTCGTGCAGGTGCCGTGGTGGGGTGGCGAACGTGGTGGAGGGCCGGCACCGGAGCACGACCCGATCCTCCTCCTCGGCCATGGCCTCGACGAATGGTCGGGCCGACGCGTCGAGATCCGTGCCCGACATCCGGCCGCCGACGGCCATCATGACGTCGACGGTCAACGACCGGTCACGGTCGATCATCGCATCGCAGTACACCTGCAGGTAGCCGACGGGCCACTGCTCGTTCAGCACGCACAGGCTGACCTTGCCGGCCCGGGCCACCGCCTTGGCCTTCGCTCGGCCGGCCATCGTCGCGATCAACAACTCGTCGTCGCTCGTCGGGATGTAGTAGACGACCGACATCGCCGGCCCATCGGACTGGCGGGGATAGCCGAAGACGCAGGTCCGATGGGTCCGTACGTACTCCCGTCGCTCAGACGGCAGCATGTCCCGGTCCTCGGGGATGGCAAACGGTCGCTCGGATCGTGGCAACAGGTTGGTCATGGGGTGCTCCCTCTCCTCAGTCATCCGCTGTGGTTGCGTCGCCCCGTCGGCTCGGTGCCGTGCCGTCCGGCGGCCAGGGGGCGATGCCGTCCTCGAGTGGGACCTCCAGACTCTGGAGCATCTCGGACATCATCTTCCAGCTACCGATGGTGGCCACCAGTTCGAGCCGTGCGGCTGCGGTCGGGAACTCGGCTTCGCACGCCTGCCAGGTGGCCGCCGAGATGACGCCATCGGCCAGCGTCTCGTCGGTGGCCAGGAGCGCGGCGCGATCGGCTGGTGACCAGTGGTCGTTGGCCTCCCAGTCCCGAGTCGCGAGCAGCTCCCGCTCTTCGACGCCGAAGCCCTTGGCGATCCGCCAGTGCTGGGTCCACTCGTACACGCCCCCGTTCGTCCAGCCGATGCGCATGATGATCAGCTCGCGCAAGCGGGCGTCGAGGCCGGCGTCGGTCATGAGCGTGTCGATCAGGTCGTTCAACCGTTTCGCCACCTGCGGCTGGTGGAGGAGGATGCGGTAGAGCGACGAGTGCGCCTTGAGTTCGATGATGTCCACCTCGGCCGCGACCTTCGTCGCCTCGTCGACCGGGAGGAGGGGCATGCGGGGCGTGGCCACGGCTACACCAGGAAGCTCTGGATGGGCTGGTCGAGCAGGGTGCGGCCGTAGTCGGCGTAGCGGGTCTCCCGGTCGAAGATGATGTGGTTCGAGCCGGTGGTGATGTCCCGGAGGGCCCGCTGGATCGGGCTCTCCAGTCGGAGCCCGCCGGCGCCGGTGACCGACACGATGTCCTGGACGGCACCCCGGCACATGAACACGGCGTGGGCCATGCGGCTGACCCAGCTGCCCCGGGTCTCGGATGAGGCGTCGTTGCGCTGCTCCATCACGTCGCGCAGGACGTCCCGCAACAGCAGCTCGGCCGCCTCGATCGTGAGGGCGGCCTCGGCCACGACGGACGGCTTGCCCTCGTTGGTCATGAGGCCGCCGGCTCGGCCCTCGTTGGCCGCGATCTTGGCTTTGGTCTGCGCGCAGTACTCGTCGAGCGCACCCTGGGCGGCACCGAGGGCCGACAGCGCCGAGGCGAACCCGAGGATGGGCACGAGCGGCGTCCGGTAGAGGGGCCCGTCGTGGAACTCGCTCGCCGCGGTCCCGTTGATCAGCCCCAGCATGTCGACGGCGTGGTCCTCGGGGACGAAGACGTCGTCGACCTTGAGGTCGTAGGACCCGGTCGAGCACATGCCGGCGACGTACCAGGTGTCGATCGCCTCGACCTCGTCACGGGGAACGGCGAAGAAGACGGGCGCCGGGTTGCCGTCCTCGTTCGTCTTCATCGCCCCGACCATCACCCAGTCGGCGTGGACGATTCCGGTGCCCCATTGCCACAGGCCGCTGAGCCGGTAGCCGCCGTCGACCGGGTCGGCCGAGCCGCCGGCCAGGCTGAGCGAGCCGGGGGCGAGGACGTAGGGCCGCTGGGCGAACAGCTCCTTCTGGAAGTCCTCGGGGAACCCGCAGAACCAGAAGCAGTGCTCCATGTAGAAGGCGGTGAGCCACCCCATCGCCGCATCGGCCCGTGAGATGATGAGCGAGATCTCGAAGAAGGTGTCGATGTCGGCCTCGTGTCCGCCGTGGGCCTCGGGCACCAGGGTGGCGAACACCCCGCTCTCGCGGATGGCGTCGATGACCTCGTCGAGCGGTCGGCGTGCGATCTCGGCCTCCCTGGCCTTGTCCCGGAGCAGCGGAACGAGTCGTTCGGCGGCCTCGATCAGCTCGGCCGGTTGGAGCTTCGTTGTCGTCATGTCGTGGTCCCCTTCTCGGTGTTGGTTGGTTCGGCGAGTCCCGGCCATCGGGGCTCGGTTGGCGTTCGGTGTGTTGGTCAGGTGTCGTCGAGGGTGGTGGTTGCGGCCGTGGTCGGCCGGCGGGTGCCGGCGTACCAGAACGGCACGGCGACCAGGAAGGTGCCCCCGATGATGTTGCCGACCGCAGCCGGCAGGATGGCCCACCACAGGCCGGTGCCCCATCCGGGGCCGGCGCCGGTCGGTCCGATGAGCGAGTAGAAGGCCATGTTGGCCGGGCTGTGCAGGAAGCCGGTGGCCACGAAGGCCACCACCACCAGCAGGACGGGGACGTAGCGGCCGATGATCGTCCGGCCCATGGTCGACAGGAACGCGGCCATGCCGACCAGCCAGTTGCCGAGCACGCCGGACACCACCGCCCGGGTCCATCCCCCGACGCCGCCCTCCTCGCTGAAGCGGGCCTTCGACTCGGCGATCTCCACCAACGTGTCGAGATCGGTGGTGCTGAAGTCGGTGGCCACGTTGATCAGCTGGCCGGTCAGGAAGGCCCCGGCCAGGTTGCCGACGGCGGCCAGCACCCAGAGCCGCAGCACCAGGTGGCGGATGTCGAGGGCCCGCCCGCTCAGCATCGTGGCCGGGACCTCGACGTTGACCTCGGTGAACAGCAGTGCGCCGGACAGGATCACCATGAAGAAGCCGACGGAGAAACCGAAGCCCTCGAGCAGGCGCCGCACCCCGACGGACTCGACGTCGGCCACCAGGAGCGAGGCGAGCAGCGCCCCGGCGGTGATGAACGCGCCGGCCAGCATCGACAGGACGACGATCTTGCCGGCGGGGAGACTTCTGGCCCTCTCGGCGCCGGCCCGGCTCAATTCCAGCAGCACGACGTCGGCAGCGAGGTGCTGGCCTGCCGGCTGGGCGTCGAGGATGGCATCCCCCCGATGTGTGTCGGTCATCGTCCTGGCCCGATCGTCCCGGTCGGCGAGTAGGGTGTGGCTACGACAGCGGCTCGGAGAGGAACTCGCGCATCGCCGCCGACGCCTCGTCTGGCACCTCGAGCTGGAAGAAGTGGTTGCCATCGAGGAACTGGACCCGCCCGTTCGACACGAACTCGGGCGTCTTCTCGTACTCCTCGACGTGCTGGCCGGGGTCGAGGCGGCCCTGGAGGAACAGGACCGGCATCGTCATCCTGGCGAACAGGGTCTCGTGGCGATCCGACAGCTCCTGGTCGAGGCTCGTGTTGTCGAACTGGCGTGGCGACGCCTCGGCCACCCCCTCGAACTTGACCTCGCGATCCAGGCGGTCGAGCACCTCCTTGGTGATGCCCTCGACGCGGTAGCCGCCAGCGGCGTACGCCACCCGGGGAAAGCCCGTCCACTTCATCAGGCTGGAGAACCAGGGCTGGGCGAAGACGTGGTGCGGTGGCTTCGGGTCGCCGTGAGGCTCGTTGGCCGACTGCTGCATCCGCACGTACCGCAGTACCCGCTCCTCCATCCCGTCGACGTTGAGCAGGTGGTCGGAGATCACCGAGCCGCGGTCGTGTCCGCCGAGGTTGAACCGCTCGACGCCGATCGTGTCGAGCATCGTGCCGAGTGAGGCGGCGATGGCCGAGTAGCGGTAGTCGAGATCGAGCCGCTTGTCGCTCTGGCCGTTGCCGAGGGTGTCGACGGCGATGCAGTAGAACTGGTCGGACAGGTCCCGCATCTGGTGGTGGAACGTGAACCAGCTCTCGGGGAACCCGTGGACGAGGACAAACGGCTCGTTGCTCGGGTCACCGGTGGTCACGATGTGCCAGGTGATGCCCTCGGCGTCGACGTACCAGTGGGTTGCCTCCACGTCGCCGAGCATCTCGATCTCCCCGTGGGCGTTCTCGGCGCCTCGTGGGTAGGTGGCCGGCGCCGGGTAACGCAGGTCCGAGGTGATGGGGGCGTCGTCGCGGATGCCGCCCTGGCGGACGTTGGTCAGGCTCAGATCCTCGCGGGAGAGGTACTCCAGTCGCGGGAGCGTCGTCGGCGAGAGCATCTTGATCAGCTTCAGGATCTCTTTCGGATCGGTCGTGGTCACCGTGTCTCCTTGGTCGCAGCTTCGGTCGCCCGACGTCGTCCGGCGGGCTGGTCACTCGTCGTGTCTCGGCCGTCCGGAGGTGGTCCTGGGTGGCCGGGCGACACCCTCATCGTGACGAACCCGACGCCGGCGGGCCGCGCCATGCACGACAAGAACCGAGCCTTTGGCGCCAACCGGGCCATGGCCGCTCGATCCGGGTCGATCTGGCGACGAGCTGGCGGCCGGCGACGTGGCCCGCATCGTCGTCGAGCAGGCGAGCGCGCGATCGACCGTCGGCACGAGCCGGTGGTCGAGCTCCCGCCGACCCACCGATCGGACGATCAAGAATAGTTCTCATTCTTGACAACGGATAGAGTCGCACCATGGATGATCGTCTGCCCGTGACCGTGCTCTCCGGCTTCCTCGGCGCCGGGAAGACCACCTTGCTGAACCAGGTCCTGTCCAACCGCGAGGGGCGGCGGGTCGCGGTCATCGTCAACGACATGAGCGAGATCAACATCGACGCCGCACTGGTGTCGGAGGGGGCGACCCTCGACCGGACCGAGGAGCGCCTGGTCGAGATGTCGAACGGGTGCATCTGCTGCACGTTGCGCGAGGACCTGCTGATCGAGGTTGCCCGTCTCGCCGGCGAGGGCCGGTTCGACTACCTCCTCATCGAGTCGACCGGGATCAGCGAGCCGATGCCGGTGGCGGCCACGTTCCTGTTCGAGGACGTCGACGGGGAGAGCCTGTCGTCGCGGGCCAGGCTCGACACGATGGTCAGCGTGGTCGACGCCTCGACGTTCCTCGACCGCTTCGAGGTGGTCGAGGACCTGGCCGAGCTCGGCGTCGGTCGAGACGAGGACGACGATCGCTCGATCTCCGACCTCCTCGTCGACCAGGTCGAGTTCGCCGACGTCCTGGTCGTCTCCAAGCCCGACCTGGTCAGCGGAGCGCAACTGGAGCGCGTCGTCGCCCTGGTCCGCCAGCTCAACCCCCGGGCACAGATCGTCGTGGCCGAGCGAGGCGACGTGCCACTCGACGCCGTGCTGGACACGGCCCTGTTCGATGAGGAGGAGGCCGAGACCGCGCCGGGCTGGGTCAAGGCGCTCAATGGCGAACAGACCCCCGAGACCGACGAGTACGGCATCACGTCGTTCGTCTACCGCCACCGCTGGCCCTTCCACCCCGGGCGTCTGGCTGACGAGCTGCAGGAGGAGTGGCCGGGAGTCCTGCGGAGCAAGGGGTTCTTCTGGTTGGCCAGTCGACCGGACGTGCAGGCGCTCTGGAGCCAGGCCGGCCTCTCGGTGATGCTCGAGCCGGTCGGGCTCTGGTACGCCGCAATGCCGGAGGCCGAGTGGGAGTTCGAGTCGGACGAGGATCGGGAGGACCTGGAGTCGCGCTGGGATCCGATGGTCGGTGACCGTCAGACCGAGATCGTGTTCATCGGTGTCGACCTCGACGAGGACGAGATACGGGCCAGACTCGACCGTTGCGTTCTCACTGGGGGAGAATTCGAGGGAGGGCCCGACGTCTGGGCCGGCTTCCGCGACCCGCTCCCGGCCTGGGATCTGTCGTGTGACCTGGAGCCCTGAGCGAATCACAGACGAAGGTGTCCGCCACCACCGACTCGTTGAGTGAAAGAGAGCCACCCATGATCGAACACGACGACTGGCACCGGTCGACGTTCTGCAACCCGTGCTGCAACAACTGCGTCGAGGTCCGCTCATCCGGTCACGACATCGAGGTCCGGGACTCGAAGGACCCCACCGCCGGAACCCTGCGGTTCACCCAGGACGAGTGGACCGCCTTCGTCGCCGGGGTCAAGGCGGGCGAGTTCGACCGCTGAGGGTTTCACCGTCCCGCCACGCTGGACGGCGCGCCGGCGACCGGGCCGCAATCGACCCGGTCGCAACGGTGGCCATATGCTCCGTTGATGGCAGCTGACGGACCCATACTCGTGACCGGCTCCTCGACCGGCATCGGCAACGCCACCACCAGGCGTCTGATCGATGCCGGGCGCGAGGTGATCTCGCTCGACATCAAGGACGCCCCGCCCGGCGTCGCCGCCCACCATCACTGCGACCTGTCGAGCCCGGCCTCGATCGACGCGGTCGTGGCCGACCTCGACGGCACCTACGCCTCGCTGCTCAACATCGCCGGCGTGCCCGGCACCGTGCCGGACGAGCTGGTCCTCGCCGTCAACACGCTCGGCCTCCGGCACCTGACCGAGGCCCTCTGGGATCGCCTGGCCGACGGTGGCACGGTCGTGAACGTCGCCTCGATCGCCGGCAACCAGTGGAAGAAGCGGTTCGACAAGCACACCGAGCTGCTCGACACGCCCGACTTCGCCGCTGGCGCCGACTGGTGGGCCGCCAACGGTCCGACGTGTGGCACCGACTCCTACACGTTCTCCAAGGAGGCCGTCGTCGTCTACACGATGCGTCTGGCCGGTCGCGGCCTCGACCGGGGCATCCAGGTCAACGACGTCGGCCCCGGTCCGGTCGAGACACCGATCTTCCCCGACTTCACCGAGCAGGTCGGCGAGGCGCAGATGGGCTGGATCCACGATCAGATCGGGCGCCACGCCAAGCCGGACGACATCGCCCAGGTCCTGACGTGGCTGGCGATCGGCGAGCACGGCTGGCTCAACGGACAGCACATCGTCGTCGACGGCGGCTTCACGTCTGGCATCAGCTCGCATTGGATCGACCGCACGACCAGCCCCCGCTGACCCCGTCGGACGCCGAGTCGGCCATGTAGCGACTGATTCTCACTCTCATCTACGCTCCCCGGCATGGACATCAGCCGTCTCAACCTCTTCCCGATCAAGAGCATCCATCCGACCCCCGCCGCACTCCTCGGGCCGGGCGCCCACGAGATGATCGGCGTGTCCGCCGCCGACATGGGGATGAAGCGGGTCCTGCTGATGACCACCGGGCTGCGAGGCACCGGGATCGTCGATGAGGTGAAGGGCATCGTCGAGGCCGCTGGCGTCAGCGTCGAGGTCTTCGACGGCGTCGAGTCGAACCCGAAGGACCACAACGTGATGGACGCCAACGTCGCCTACGTCGACGCCGGGTGCGACGGGTTCATCTCCCTCGGCGGCGGTTCGAGTCACGACTGCACGAAGGCCACCAGGGTCGTCGCCGCCCACGACGGTCGCACCATCAACGACTTCAAGGGGCAGCTCGAGCTCGAGAACCCGATCCTGCCGCCCCACATCGCCGTGTCGACGACGGCTGGCACCGGCTCCGAGACCAGCTTCGCGTTCGTCGTCACCGACACGACAACCGGGCCCGAGAACCACAAGTTCGCCAGCTTCGCCCACCAGATCTCGCCGTCGATGTGCATCGACGATCCCGTGCTGTTCATGCCGATGCCGGCCGACCTCACCGCCTACTGTGGGTTCGACGTGCTGGCCCACGCCGCCGGCGCCTACGTGTCGATCCTCGACAACATCCCGTCGTGGGGTCCGGCGCTGCAGGCGATCGAGCTGACGTGCAAACACCTCCCGACGGTCGTCGGGAACGGCTATGACCCGGTCGCCCGCGAGCAGATGATGTACGCCCAGTACATCGCCGGCCTCGCCTTCAACTCGGCCGGCCTCGACATCACCCACTCGATCTCACACGCCATGTCGGCCAAGTTCGACACCCACCACGGCATGGGCAACGGAATCGCCATCACCCGGGTGTGGGAGCACAACGTGTCGGCCAACTACCCGAAGTTCGCCAGGATGGCCGAGGCCATGGGATACGACACGCGCGGCCTGACCGACGTCGCCGCCGCCGACCTCGCGCTCGATGGCATCGCCCGTCTCGCCGCCGATGTCGGCATCCCCGAGAGCTTCACCACCCTGCCCGACTACACGAAGAGCCAGGTCGGTCAGAACGGCTTCCCACCGGTCTCGGCCTCCGAGAGCGACATCGAGCAGATCACCACTCACGCCCTCGGCGACGTGTGCACCGTCACCAACCCCCGCCTGATGACGCCCGAGTCGATGTCGACGTTGGTGTCCGACTCGCTGGTCGGCGCCCGTTCGTGACCGACCCGGCGGCCCGGGACGACGCCATCGGCGGCAGTCCGGAACAGGTGGCCGAACGTCTCGTCGAGGTCGGCTACCTTGCCGACGACCAGATCGCAGCAGCCGTCCACCTGTCGATCGGGCTGCAGCGCCCGCTGTTGCTCGAGGGCCCGCCCGGCGTCGGCAAGACGTCGTTGGCCCAGGCCGTTGCGGCCGCCAGCGGTCGACGGTTGGTGAGGCTGCAGTGCCACGAGGGGCTCGATGCCCAGCAGGCCCTGTACGAGTGGGACTACGGACGTCAGCTGCTGGCCACGCAGATCATCGCGGCCCGCTCCGCGACGGCCGCTGGGAACGGCCGGGAGCACGGCGCCGAGCAGGGCGTCGAGCAGGGCGCAGGCCCGGCAGCCGACGACGACCCGACGACAACGGCGCTGTTCGCCGAGGAGTTCCTCCTCGAGCGGCCGTTGCTGACGGCGCTTCGGTCGCCGGAGCCCGTCGTGCTGCTCGTGGACGAGCTGGATCGAGCCGACGATGCGCTTGATGCCCTCCTGCTGGAGACGCTCGACGAACGGCAGGTGACCATTCCCGAGATCGGGACCGTGGCCGCCACGTCGGACCCCTGGGTGTTCATCACGTCGAACGAGACCAGGGAGATCGCCGATGCCGTGCGCCGCCGGTGCCTCCGGATCGGGCTGAGCTACCCCGAGCCGGAACGCGAGGCCAGGATCATCGAGTCGGCCGTTCCCGGGATCACCCGACGCCTGCAGGACGACGTGGTCGATGCGCTCAACCGGTTGCGGCGCCTTGGACTGGAGCAGCCGCCAGGCGTGTCCGAGGGGCTCGACTGGTCCCGGGCCCTCCTGCTCCTCGCCGCCGAGCAGCTCGACGAGGCCACGATCGACCGCACCCTGTTGACGATCGTCAAGCGCAGTCGAGATCTCGAACCGGCCAGGACGGAGCTGGCTCGGACGGGGCTCGCCGCCGAGCGTCCGTGATCCCGGCGCTCTGCGGCTTCGCCGACCTGGTTCGTCGCCACGGCGGTGACGTCGGATCGGCCGAGCTCATCGATGCGGCGCGAGCCCTGGCGCTGACCGACCTGGCGGACCGGGCGGCGGTCCGCCGGGCGATCGAGCTCACGTTCGCCTGGTCGAGCGTGCATCCCGCAGCGTTCGATCGGCTCTTCGACGAGTGGTTCTCGGGCCGAGAGCTCGAGGCGATCGTCGCCGCCGGCCTGCCAGGCGACGAGGCCGGTGACCGGCCGGCGGTCGCTCTCGACGCCGAGTCGATCGAGGCGGCCAGGATCCACACCGACGAGGCGATGACCATCGAGGCCGACGACACCGCCGCGGAGGACGGTCCCGAGGGCGCAACCGGCGACGAACGCTCGGAGACGAGCGCCGCAGCATCGTCACGACCGGCGCCGGACGACGGCCCGTCGGTCGACGCCACCGGTGAGTTGGCGGCGGCGCCACCACGCGACGACGCCGACGGCGTGGCGCCGTCGGCCGAGGTCGTGCTCGTCGAGCTGCCCGAGGCCCCGCCCGATGCCGAGCTCGAGCTGGCCCGCCGCTCGCTGGCCGAGGCGATCGAGCGCCGTCGCCGCGTCGAGGTCGCCGTCACCCCTCGGCGGGTCCAGGCGGTGAGCGACCCGTTGTCGGCCGACGAGCGAGCGCGGTTGCGCCGCCACGTCAGGCGGCTCGATCGCCAGCTCGACGGCGCACCGTCGTGGCGCCGAGCCCGTCAGCCGAACGGCGTGATCGACGTTCGCCGCACGATGAGGCGGACGGTCACCACCGGAGGGCTCCCGGTCGATCTCCGCCATCTGGGAAGGCGGAACAGCGCACCGCTCCTCGTGGTGCTCGTCGACCTCAGCATGTCGGTCCGAGGGACCGCCAGACTCGTGCTCCACCTCGTCCACCAGCTGCGAACGATGCGGGGGTCGCTCCGGGCCTTCGGATTCGTCGACTCGTGCGTGCCGATCGATCGTGCGGTCGCCGTGGCCGATCCGGCGCAGGCGATCGAGCGGGTGCTGGCCCTGGTCGACGTCGCTGCTGCGTCCGACCCTGGCCTCGCCTTGCGCCAGTGGTGGGCGCGGTCGCATCATCTCGTGACCGCGGACACCAACGTGCTCGTGCTCAGCGACGGCCGTTGCAACGGTCGGGATCCGGCGTTCGACGTCGTCGAGCGGGTCAGCCGTCGGAGCGCCTCGACGCTGTGGGTCTCGCCCGAGCCGGAGGGTGCCTGGACCCTGGGGCGGGGCGAGATGGCCGAGTATGCTTCGCGGGTCGACCGTGCTGTCACCGTCCGAGCCATCGACGATCTGGACCGGTTGGTGGTCGGCCGCCGGCCCGTGCCGGGTTCGACCGAGTTGGCCGGCAACGATCGGGTCGAACCCGATCGGGTCGAGTTCGCCGGTCGCAGGCGGCGCCTGGTCCCGAGTCGGGCGGAACGGCACGTCGATCGCCCACGCCACAAGCCCTGAGGAGCACCATGCCAGGATCACTCGACGACGATGCCTTCAATCGGTTCCTCGACGACAAGCCGGGGTGGATCATCCTCAGCACGATCGCCCCGGACGGCTATCCGCACAGCGTGCCGCTCGGCTACTTCCGCGACGGCGACCGCATCTACTGCGGGTGCCTCGACAGGACGGCGAAGATCAGGAACATCGAGCAGAACCCCAAGGTCTCGCTCGTGATCGAGTCCGGCTCATCGATGTCGGACATCAAGGGGGTCATGGTCCAGGGGACGGCGACGGTCAGGCGAGACGACGAGACCGTCCTCGCCCTCATGCGGAAGGGTGCGGCGCTCCGGGGTGTGGCCGACGAGGACCTCCCCACGGCCCGCCGTCCCGGTTCGGCCTACATCGAGGTGGCGATCGAGCGGCGGATCTCGTGGGATTACGGCAGCTGAGACCCGCCGGCGCCGACCATCCACCGGTGCGGTGCGCGCAGCTCAGGACATGCGGTGGGATCGATCTCCAGGGCACACCGGTGAGCCGAGGAGTCCGCCGAACGGCGAACTGGTGAGGGACCTTGCTCCGCAGGTTCGACTCAGGTGTCGTCGAGGTCGTACACCATCTGGGCGAGGAAGATCGCCGCGTCGGCCACCGAGGTCAGCGGCCGTGCGAAGGAATACGTGGCGGTCCGGCTCGTTCCGTCGGCCAGTTCGATGGCGAGGGTCATGGTCGAGCGGGTGATGTCGGTCATCGACGCCGCCTGGGCGTCGGCGATCCCGAGATAGTGCGTGGCGTAGACGAGGCACGCATCGAGATGATCGTCGTTCATGTGTTCGATCATCTGGGTCTTCTCGTCGCCGGAGAAGTCTTCGGACATCTGTTCGCACCCCCGTCCGCCTGGCATCTGGCAAGCCTACGGGCGGGCCGAGCGGCGCAGCACATCGGCGACGCGATGGCAACCGTCGCCGTATCCCCGAGCGGTCGACGCGCGTGTCAAGTGAACCATCTGGACCACCATCAGCAACCTTGACTACGCTGCTTGTGTCCGATCGCCGCGACCGATAGGTTCCGGGCATCAGAAACGATTCTCATTCTCATCGAGCTCGAGGGGCGGGCACCATCGCTGTGGCGGATGACACGCCTTCGCTCGTCGACGGATTCCGACTGCTCTTCCCGTTCGCCCGCGTCGGGCGCTGGAGCTACCTCGCCTCGGCGGTGACGGCGCTGGTCGGCACGCTGTGCCAGCTCGGGCCGTTCTACGTCGTCTACCGGGCGCTGCTCGGCGTGGTCGACGGCACCGCCTCGTCTGGCGATCTCTACCGCCTGGCCCTGGTCGCCGCTGCCTGCGTGGTCGCGCAGCACGGCCTGATGGCCTGGTCGACCTGGCTGTCCCACCGAGCTGCGTTCGCCACGCTCGAGCAGGTCCGCCTGCGGATCGGCGACCGCCTCGGCAAGGTCCCGCTCGGCTTCGTCACCAACCGGCGCTCTGGCGAGATCCAGCGCACGGTCAACGATGATGTCGAGCGGCTGGAGCTGTTCCTGGCCCACGCCATCCCCGATTTGTTCGCCGCCGCCGGGGTGCTCGTCATCACGACGGCGTGGCTGTTCGTCGTCGACTGGCGACTGGCACTGGCCGCCATGGCCGTCCTCCTGGTCTGCATCCCGATCATGAGCTTCGGGGCCAGGCGAGGAGCCGCACAGCTCGGTGCGTACCACCGGGCCCTGGCCCGCATGAACGGCTCCGTCGTCGAGTTCGTCCGGGCCATGCCGGTCGTCCGGACCTTCAACCGCTCCGAGGAGATCTTCGCCGAGACCAGGAACGCCATCGACGCGTCTGCCCGCTTCCAAGCCCAGTGGGGCCGGGAGTTCCTGCCGACCTTCTCGGCCTTCTACGTCCTGATCGTCTCCAACGTCGTGACGATCGTCCCGGTCGGCGCCTGGCTCTGGCTCACCGGTCGCATCAGCACCGCCGATCTGCTGTTCTTCTTCGTCGTCGGGCTCGGCTATCTCGTTTCGGTCACGAGGCTGTTCGAGTTCACCACCCAGCTGACCCACCTCACGCTGGCCGCCAACCTGGTGCTCGAGCTCGACGAGGCCACGCCGCTCCCCGAGGTCGACGAGTCGGCCGAGCTCGGCCCGCCGAGGATCACCGTCGACGACGTGTCGTTCTCCCACGCCCCGCTCGAGCCGGGAGGGTCGCCACGGCTCGTGCTCGATGCGGTGTCGTTCACCGCCGAGCCCGGCACGGTCACCGCCCTCGTCGGTCCGTCCGGTTCGGGCAAGACGACGCTGGCCAAGCTCCTCTGCCGGTTCTGGGACGTCGACGCAGGCTCGATCACGGTCGGTGGTGTGGACGTGCGGGAGGTGCCGGGCGAGCAGCTGATGGAACAGATCGCCTTCGTCTTCCAGGAGACCTTCCTGTTCGACGACACGGTCGCCGGCAACATCCGGCTCGGTCGACCGGAGGCCACCGACGACGAGGTGCTGGCCGCCGCCCGAGCGGCCCAGGCCGACGGCTTCATCGCCCGACTGCCGGACGGCTACGAGACGAGGTTGGGGGAGCGGGGCGCCCGGCTCAGCGGTGGCGAGCGACAGCGCATCGCCATCGCCCGAGCGCTGCTCAAGGACGCACCGATCGTGGTGCTCGACGAGGCAACCGCCTATGCCGATCCGGAGAACGAGGCGGCACTGCAGGACGCGCTGACCGAGCTGGTGGCCGGGCGCACCCTCATCATGATCGCCCACCGGCTCTCGACGATTTCGGGGGCCGACCAGATCCTGGTACTCGACGCCGGCGACGGCGGCCCGGGGAGGATCGTCGAGCGCGGCGCCCACCCGGACCTGTTGGCTTCGGACGGGCTCTACGCCCGGCTCTGGGAGGCCTCGGAGTCGAGCGACCGGATCAGCCTCGGTGACGCCGTTCGAGGCGACGATCGGGAGCTGACATGACGGCGACCGGCCGGGCAGCAGGCGGTGACGGTGCGGAGGTCACCGACGCCGGCCAAACCAGCGACGGCGACGGCTTCTACGGCGGGCCGATCCGCACGACCTGGCGGATCTTCGGGTCTCGTCGCTCGGAACTCACGCTGGCCATCGCCCTGCGTCTCGTACAGGCGATGTTCGCCGGCCTGCCCGTCGCCACGGTCGCGTGGATCGTCGAGCAGATCCGTCAGGACTCCTTCGAACCGGGCGATGCCTGGTTGGCCGTCGCCGTGGTCACCGGATCGGTCATCGGCCAGTACGTCTTTGCGTTGGCGTCCAACCGCTACGCCTGGGTCAGCACGTTCGAGGTCATCGGCGAAGCCAGGACCCGTGCGCTGGCCCACGTGCAGCGCCTCCCGATCGGCGTGCTCTCGTCGAAGCGGACCGGCGACGTCAGCGCCGTGTTGACCTCCGACTACGAGATGGTCTCGACCTTTGCGTCGTCGTCGTTGCCGGTGCTCTACGGCGCCATCGGGCTGCCGGTCGGCGTGCTGTTCGGTCTGATCTTCGTCGATGTCGCCCTCACCCTGGCGGTGGCCATCAGCATCGTGGTCGCCGTCCCGACCTTCCTGTTGGTCAACGCCCGGTTCGCGGTGGCGGCTCGGGAGCGGGCCGACCTGCTCGCCGTGGCCAACACCCGGGTCGTCGAGTACGTGCAGGGCATCAGCGAGGCCAGGGCCTACAACCAGGTCGGTCGACAGCTGGCGTCGTTCCGCGATGCGGTTGGCGACGTCCGCCGCATCAACGACGCCACGGCCGTGAAGCTGGTTCCGATGGCCTTCGTTGCCATCGGCATCGTGATGGTCGGGGTGCCCATCTCGATCGCTGCGGTCGGCTACCGGGCCCTCGGCGGCCCGGTCGACATCGGCACCGGCGTCATCTTCCTCGTGCTCGTCCTGCAGGTGTACGCACCGCTCGTCCAGGTCGGGGTCCAGGTCGAGAACCTCCGGCTCGGTGACGCTGCGCTCCAGCAGATCGGTGACGTGATGGATCTCGAACCCCAGCAGCAGCCGTCGGAGATCGTGTCCGAACCGACCTCGGCCGACGTGGTGTTCGATGGCGTTGTCTTCGGCTACGAGCCCGACGTGCCGGTGCTCGACGACATCTCGTTGCGGGCGAGTGCCGGCACGATGACCGCACTCGTCGGGGCCTCCGGGACGGGCAAGACCACGATCCTGAACCTGATCGCCCGCTTCTGGGACCCGACCGACGGTGTGGTCCGCATCGGCGGGGTCGACGTACGCGACCTGACCGCCGACCAGCTCTTCGACGCCGTCACCGTCGTCTTCCAGGACGTCTACCTGTTCCAGGGCACGATCCACGACAACATCGCCTTCGGCCGGCCCGGCGCCACCGACGACGAGATCGAGGCCGCGGCTGCCGCCGCCCAGGCCCATGACTTCATCACCGCCCTCCCCGACGGCTACGACACCAGGGTCGGCGAGGGCGGCGCGACGCTCTCCGGTGGCGAGCGCCAGCGCGTGTCGATCGCCCGGGCCATCCTGAAGGACGCCCCGATCGTCCTGCTCGACGAGCCGTCTGCCTCGGTCGATCCGCTCAACGAGCGAGCGATCCACCAGGCGCTGACCGCCCTCGTCCGCGACAAGACCCTGATCGTCGTGGCCCACCGGTTGAGCACGATCCGCTCGGCGAACCAGATCATCGTCCTGGCCCGTGACGGCGCCGGCCCGAGCCGCATCGCCGAGCGGGGCGGCCACGAGGAGCTACTGGCCCTGGACGGCGTCTACGCCAACCAGTGGCGGGAGCGCACCCGGGCGGCCGAGTGGCGGGTGCGGACCCGAACTCGACGACCACCCCCTGGTCGATGACCGACACGACTCCGTTTCCCATCCATCCCCCAAGCGATACGCACAACGAGGTACCTCACATGCAACGTGTCCCCCTACGCGTCCTGGCCGTCCTCGCCGCCCTGGCGATGTCGGCGGCCGCCTGCGGCTCGGATTCCGACGACGAATCCGGCGCAAGCGGATCGGAAGCCGACGTCGCTGCCGAGTCCGAGGAGGCGGCGACCGACGACGGCGACGACGCCTCCTCGGAGGCTCCGGCCGATGATGACGACGGCTCCGGCGAGGGTCAGCGGTTGATCGTCGGGGCCCAGTTCCTCGACGACTTCGTCAGCCGCTCGGTCGTCGGGTTCGACAACCCGCCGGCCTACAGCTCGATCCTGTCCCAGTTCGTGTTCGACGGCCTGCTCGAGCTCGATCCGACCCAGGGGTATCTGCCGATACCGGACCTGGCGGAGTCGTTCGAGGTCTCCGACGATGGGCTCGTGTACACGTTCGTTCTGCGAGACGACGTCACGTGGCACGACGGCGAGCCGTTCACGTCAGACGACGTCGTGTTCACGTTGACCGCTGCGCTCGACCCGGCGAATCAGGCCAGGACGGCGGCCGATCTCGCTGCCGTCTCGTCGGTCACGGCCCCGGATGAGTTCACCGTCGTGGTCGAGCTGTCGAGGCCGTTCGCCCCGATCCTGCAGAGCCTCTCGCTCCCGATCCACCCCGAGCACCTCCTCGGCGCCGAGCTGGCGGCCGGCACCCCGCCGGGTGAGACCGAGTACGCCGCGGCGCCGGTCGGCACCGGGCCATACGTGTGGACCGAGTACCGACCCGGCGAGCAGCTGCTCCTCGACGCCAACCCCGCCTACCACAAGGGTGCGCCGAGCATCTCCGAGGCGGTCCTGGTCGACGTGGCCGACTACGACGTCGCCGCCGCTCGGCTCGCCGCCGGGGAGATCGACCTGGCCGAAGTCAGCGGCGCCCAGCTCGGTCTGGTCGACGGGTTGGACGGGTACGCGGTCAACACCGTCCCGTCGACCAACGTCTTCGCCATCTCCCTCAACGTCGCCGACCCGCTCCTCGAGGATCCCCGGGTCCGCATCGCCCTCAACAACCTCGTCGACCGTCAGGCCCTGGTCGACCTGCTGGAGGCCGGACTGGGTGAGCCGGCGCTGTCGCCCCTGGTCAACACCAGCGTCGAGATCGAGACCAGCGTCTCGCTCGCCACCGACGTCGAGGCCGGCACGGCGCTCCTCGAAGAGGCGGGCTGGGTCAAGGACGGCGACACGTGGACGGTCGACGGCGAGCCGGTCTCGCTGAGACTCGACGACGGGTTCGCGCCGCAGATGGCCGAGGTCGTTGCGTCGTCGCTGCGGGACCAGGGGATCGACGTCACCCTCAGCACCGGCGACTACGCCGACATCTTCGGTCAGCTCTTCGCCGACCCGTCCGGGTTCCAGCTGTTCACCTACAGCTTCGGTGCCCCGACCGACCCCGACTCGATCTACATCCTGTTCCACTCCCAGGCAACGCTGGCCAACGGCGGCTTCAACGCCTTCGCCTACGGGAACGACGACGTCGACGCGGCGCTCGACCGGGCCAGGGACGAGACCGACGTGGCGGCCAGGGCCGAGGCGTACGCCGACTTCCAGGAGGCGGCGGCCGCCGACCCGGCCTACATCCTGTTGCACACCGCGCCGGTCCACATGGTCGTCTCCGATGCGCTCGACCAGTGGGACCCCGGCCTGGTCGAGTACCAGCTCGTCCGCTTCATGTACTGGAACGTGGAGGAGTGGACGAAGTCGTGATGCGGTCGTGTTGAGGTCGTGACGCCGTGACCCGCTACGTGCTCGGCCGCATCGCCACGCTGGTGCCGATGCTCCTGGTCGTCTGCGCCCTCACGTTTGCGCTGCTCGACCTGGCGCCGGGGGATCCGGCGTTGCGGATCGCGACCCAGCTCGCCAACGGCCCGCCCGACCTGTCGCGGGTCGACGAGCTTCGCAGCGAGCTCGGACTCGACGATCCGCTCCCGGTCCGGTTCGGTCGGTGGCTCGGCGACGTGGTCCAGGGCGACTTCGGTCGGTCCGCCATCGACGGCTCACCGGTGACCGAGCGCGTCCTCGATGCGCTCGGTCCCACGTTGCTGCTGACCGGCTCCGGGCTGATCGTCAGCATCGTCGGTGGCCTCGTCCTCGGCTCCACGGTCGGGTTGCTGCCCGACCGCGGACCCGGCCGGCTCGTCCGGCGGGCCATCATGGCCGGGACGGGCATCTCCTTCGTCGTCCCCGCGTTCCTGGTCGCTCTCGGCGGGCTCTGGTTGTTCGCCGTCAACCTCGGCTGGTTCCCGGCCGGTGGCATGTCGGACCCGGGGGAGCCCCGCACGATCGGGGCCACGCTCGAGCACCTGGTGTTGCCGGCCGTGATCCTCGGCATCGGGACCAACCTCGGGGTCTTCACCCGCCTCATCGCCGCCGGTGTCGAGGAACAGCTCGACGCCGAGTTCGTCCGCAACGCCAGGAGCCGGTCGATCGGCCGCCGACGGATCGTGTCCGCCCACGTGGTCCGCACGTCGATCATCCCGCTGATCGCCCAGGTCGGCGCATCGATGGCCTACCTGGTCGGCGGCGCCTACGCCGTCGAGGTCGTTTTCGGCTGGCCGGGGCTCGGCCGCATGGCGGTCGAGGCGGCCCAGGACCAGGACGTGACCCTGA